>DASVSV010000240.1:0-11441 GCA_036387915.1 Thermoanaerobaculia bacterium | reverse complement strand
GGCCAACAAGCGCTGCCGGTCGTACCGGCCCGCCGGAGGCCTCCTCGTCGTCTTCCTCGTCCTCATCCTGACGATCCCGCTGCACGCGGCGGAGGTGCGCGTGTTCGCGGCGGCCAGCCTCACGGACGCGCTGACGGAGATCGCGCGCGATTACGAGAAACGCAGCGGCGACAAGGTGATCTTCAACTTCGGCGCGTCCAGCATCCTGGCGCGGCAGATCGAGGCCGGCGCGCCGGCGGACCTCTTTCTCTCCGCGGACGAGGAGAAGATGAACGCGCTCGCGAAGCGCAAGCTCATCGATGCGCGGACGCGTGTCAGCGTGCTGTCGAACAAGCTCGTGATCGTCGTCCCGCGACGCGGCGGCAAGAACATCACCGACCCGCGCCAGCTCGCGCAGCCGCGCATCCGGTCCATTGCGCTCGCGGAACCGTCCAGCGTCCCGGCCGGCATCTACGCGAAAAAGTACCTGCAATCCCTCGGCATCTGGAGCGCGGTCGCGAAGAAAGTCGTCCCCACCGACAACGTCCGCGCCGCATTGGCCGCGGTCGTGGCGGGCAACGTCGACGCGGCCATCGTCTATCGCACCGACGCGCGCATCTCGAAGGGCGTGCGCGTCGTGCACGAGGTGACGGACGGGCCGCGCATCTCCTATCCGTTCGCGCTCGTGGCGGACGCGGAACAGCCGCGCGCCGCGCGCCGCCTGCTCGCTCATCTCCGCTCGAAATCCGCACGCGACACGTTCGCGAGGTACGGCTTCGATGTCCTCCCCTAGTGGATGGATGGAGTGGACGATCCTCGGCCTGACGCTGCGCACCGCGGCGCTGGCCACGCTGCTGATCGTCCCTCCGGGACTGGCCGTCGCCTGGCTCCTCGCGCGCCGGCGCTGGCGCGGCAAGTCGCTCGTCGAGACGCTGGTCGCGCTGCCTTTGGTGATGCCGCCCGTCGCCACCGGCCTGATCCTCCTCCAGCTCCTCGGGCGCCGCGGCCCGATCGGCGGCTGGCTGCATCGCACGTTCGACTTCGACGTCGTCTTCACCTGGCGCGCGGTGGTGATCGCGATGATGGTCATGTCGTTCCCGCTCTTCGTGCGCGCGGCGCGGGTCGCGTTCGAGGAAGTGAACCCGCGCCTCGAACAGATCGCGCGCACCCTCGGCGCGCACGAGTGGCGGGTATTCGTGACCATCACCGTCCCTCTCGCGGCGCGCGGGATTCTCAGCGGCCTGCTGCTCGCGTTCGCACGCGCGATCGGCGAGTTCGGCGCGACGATCCTCGTGGCCGGCAACATCCCCGGCCGCACGCAGACGCTCTCGCTGGCGATCTACAACTTCGTGCAGCTCGGCCGCGACGCCGACGCCTTTCGCCTGCTCGCCGTGGCGGTCGCGATCGCGTTCGCGGCCGTCTGGATCACCGAGGCTTTTCTGCGGAGGCGGGCGTGAGCGTCGTCCTGCGCGACGTCGTGCTGCCGCTGGCGGACTTTACGCTCGAAGTGTCACTGGAGCTGACCGCGAACACGACCGCGCTCTATGGACCATCCGGCGCGGGAAAGACGTCTCTGCTCGAAATCATCGCCGGATTGCGCGACGCGCGTGGCACCGTGGAGCTGCACGGCCGCGACGTCTCCCGCTTGCCTCCGCGGTTGCGCCGCGTGGGCTACGTTCCGCAGGACGACGCGCTCTTCCCGCACCTCAGCGTGCGGCAGAACGTGTTCTACGGCGCGCAGGTGCGTGAGCACGCGGTGATCGAGGTCCTGGAGATCGGCCCGTTGCTGGAGCGCTCGGTGAAGAAGCTCTCGGGCGGCGAACGGAAACGCGTCGCACTCGCCCGCGCGCTGCTCAGCGACCCGGAGGTGCTGCTGCTCGACGAGCCGCTCTCGGGAGTGGACGTCGCGCTGCGCGATCGCGTGCTGCAGTACCTGGTGCGGGCGCGCGAGCAGTTCCCGGTGCCGGCGATCTACGTCACCCATCAGATGGAAGAGGTGACGGCGATCGCGGAGGAGATCGTGGTGCTGGAACGCGGCCGCGTCACGGAACGCCGGCCGCTGCGCAGCGTTTAGCCGCCGCAAAAAAAGAGGACAGGCACGAGTGCCTGTCCTCCGTGAAGCGATGGCGGAAACCTAGTAGAGATCGTCGCGGGCGGCGAAGTCGTCCGACGAGAGGGAGCGGTTGCCCGCGTTGCAGGCGCTGACCGACGGGTACATCGTCGCGCCGGAGACGTTCGAGTGGCCGATGCCGATCACGTGTCCGACCTCGTGGGCCATGATGCCGTCGATGTCGTACTCCGAGCTGCAGCCCGACTCACGCGACGAGTAGAACTGGATGGATGTGTTCGTGTAGACGTCCGCGTCGTTGATGCGGTCGTCGCCGGTGAGCGACGTGTAGTAGCCGGTCAGCGTGGCGGCGAGGCAGGAGCCGGTGCAGACGCCGCCGTTCGTGTTCAGCATGATGGTGGCCGGAGCCGAGCCGCGGACGGCCGCGGAGGACGTCGAGCTGGAGCTGATGATGCCCCAGACACGGATGGCGTTGACGGTCGCCGTCACGCCGCCGTCACCGTCGGTGATGGTGCTGTTGCCGACGTTGTACGTACGCACCGAGATGGGCGTCGAGGCCCAGCGGCGGCGCGGCGAGAGGAGCACGTACGCCAGCGCCGGTTCGGCGGAGGCGATCAGGATGATCGTGATGATAGAGAGCGAAAGGATTCTTGCTTTCATGGTTTTCCTCCTCCTCCGTTACTGCAGCTTCTCGATTTTCGCCGGGCCCTCGTGGCCGGCGCGGGCGTCTTCGACCATCTTCGCGAACTCTTCGATCGCCAGTCCGGTCTCTTCGACGGCGGCGTTCGCGGTGACGCGATCGCGGGTGTGCAGGCGCGCCTCACCCTGGCGGACCGGGTCGGAGATGAGCGTCTCGATGCCGTCCATGCGCTGGCGGACGAGGAACTTGCCCTGGTTGTACGCGTGGATGCGGAAGTCGGCGCTGTTTTCCCACTTCGCCAGCATGAGCACCACGTCCTCGCCCGAGCGGATCACCGGGAAGCCGATCGCTTCCTGCGTGTACCCGTCGACCGTGCCGCCGACTTCGCGGACCAGCAGCGTGTCCGGACCGGTGGCTTCGCCGAAGTAGCGATGCACGCGCACGGTGGCGTACGTGAAGATCACTTCATGCGCGTCGTCCCACGCACTCCAGGTTTCACTGACGGTGCCGCGGACGATCAGCGCCGACTCGCGGGCGACCTGGTCGAACGAGACTTCCATGAACTGCGAAGCGGACAGCGGGAGCGCGGTGAGAGCCAGCAACAACGTGAGCAGAGAGAGAGATCTACGGGTCATTCGTTCCTCCTCCTCGATTTTTGGGGCTGCCTTCCCTCAGTCCAAAGGGCGGACCAGAAGCCCGGGAGATGCGCGGCGGAGCGCAACTCGCTCAGCGACAAATGGTTACGCTTCCACCTCTCCATCCATCCGCAGATCCCGACGTGGTCAATCGCTGCGCACGCGGCACGAATTTGACCCGCGGGCGGTCACGGAACTGACCCGCTGCACTAGAATTCGCGGCCATGACACCGGGCTACGTCTCCATTTCCCGCTTCCGCGTGCGCAATGGAATGGAAGAGGAGGTGGCGGAGGCGTTCCGCGCCCGGCCGCATCTGGTCGACGACGCGCGCGGCTTCATCCGCATGGAGGTGCTCTCCCCCGCCGAAGACGCCACGGAGTTCTGGCTCGTCACCTACTGGTCCGACGAGGAAAGCTTCCGCACCTGGCACCACGGACACACCTTCCGCGAGTCGCACGCCGGCATCCCGAAAGGACTGAAGCTCGACGCGGCGGCCACGGAGCTGCGCGCGTTCCGCTTCGTCGCGTCATGACGTTCCGCGAAAACGTCGAAGCACTGGCGATCGCCATCGCCGACTCCTCGGACACCGATCGCTACGGGCCCATCGGCCGCGCGCGCTGTCTCGAGGACGCGCACTTTCACCTTCGCTATCTGGCCACCGCGCTCGAGGCGGGCTCGCCGGAGATGTTCCTCGACTACGTCGGCTGGACGAAAGTCGTCCTGGCCAAGCGCAACATCCCCGAGGGCGATCTGGTCGACAACCTCCGCACCACCGCCCGCGTGCTGCACGACCATCCCGACGCCGTCGCCTATCTCGAGAATGCGGTCGAGCAGCTTCCGTCGATGTCGGACGACGTGCCGACGTTCCTCGATCCCCGCCAGCCGCTCTGGTCCGCCGCCTCGGCGTATCTGACCGCGCTCCTCCGCGGCAGCCGCCGCGACGCGCAGCAGCTCGTGCTCGACGCGCTCGACGGGGGCGCGTCACTGCGCGACGTCTATCGCCACGTCTTCGAGCCGGTGCAGCAGGAGATCGGCCGCCTCTGGCAGCTCAACCAGGTCAGCGTCGCGCAGGAGCATTTCTGCACCGCGGCCACGCAGCACATCATGACGCAGCTCTACGGCCGCATCTTCGCCGCCGCCGAAAAGCCGGGGCGGCGCGCGGTGGCGATGTGCGTCGGCGGCGAGCTGCACGAGGTCGGCCTGCGCATCGTCACCGATCTCCTCGAGCTCGAGGGCTGGCAGACCTGGTACCTCGGCGCGAGCGTCCCGCCCGCGGCGGCGGTGCAGCTCTGCGTCGACCAGCGCGCCGACGTCCTGCTCGTCTCCGCGACGCTGCCCCCGCACATCGCCAGCGTGGCCGAGGTCATCCGGCTGTTCCGCGCGCGGAAAGAGCTGGCCGCGGCCAGGGTGCTCGTCGGCGGCCGCGCCTTCCGCAATGCGGCAGGGGTTTGGCGTACGATCGGTGCGGATGGATACGCCGCCAACGTCGACGAGTGTCTCGCCCTCCTCCGCTGAAGGACTGGCGCTGGTCTGCACTCCCGACGGCGCGGTGACGCGTGTCGTGGCCACACTCGAAGGCGCACCGATCGCGGCGTCGTTCTGCGACTCCGTCGACGAATCGGGCGCCGAGGCCTGCCGCGTCTTCCTGCGCAGCCTGGCGCGCGGCGGGTTCGCCCGCTCCACGCCCCTCCGCATCGCCACCCGCGACGTGCACTGCTTCGGCCTCGGCGACGCGACTGGATTGCGCATCGTCGGCGTGATCGATCCCGCGGCCGCGGCCACGCTCGCGGAGTCGCTGGACGATTTCGGTCCGCTGGCCGAGGAGATCCGGCGGACGCACTCGACCTATCAGTTGTACGAAGAGCTGGCGCGCCTCAACAACGACCTCGTGACCGCGCAGCGCGAGCTCGCGCGCACCGTTGCCGAGCTGCAGCGCCTCAACGCGTACAAGGACGAGCTCCTCGGCATGGCCGCGCATGACCTGCGCAACCCCCTGGCCGCGAACTCCGCCTACATCGACTTCCTCCTGCACGACGTCGAAGGTATGTCGGAGGACAACCTGACCCTGCTCGAGCGGCTGCGCGGCAACAGTCAATACATGCTGCGCCTCGTCGAGAACGTCCTCGACTTCGCCGCCATCCAGTCGGGACGCGTGCACCTGCAGCTCCAGGAGTCGTCCATCGCGGAGATCGTGACGGGCGTGCTCGACACGATGCGCATCATCTCGGTCGGCAAGGACGTGTCGATCGCGTACACGACGGATGGCGAGCTGCCGCCGCTGCGGCTCGACCGCGTCAAGATCACGCAGGCCGTGCAGAACCTGGTCTCGAACGCGGTGCAGTACTCGCCCGCCGGCGCGCCCGTGGAAGTGCGGCTGCACCCGTGCCCCGGCGGCGTCGAGATCGAGGTGGAAGATCACGGCCCCGGCATCCCGGCCGAGGAACTGCCGCAGCTCTTCAAACCATTCACGCGCCTGTCGACCGTCTCGCTCTCAAAACAGCGCAGCGTCGGCCTCGGCCTCGCAATCACCCGCCGCCTGGTCGAAGCCCACGGCGGCACGATCGACGTCCGCAGCGAGGTCGGCAAAGGCTCGACATTCGTCGTGCGGCTGCGCGCGTAAACGCGACCCCTTTCTTGCTGTCATCCCGAGCGTCGAGTCGAGGGACCTGGGCGGGCGGGGGCGCGCAGAAGTGTCCCGAAGCTCATCCAGCGCATCCCCAACCCGCCAGGGTCCCTCGACTCACGTTCGCGATGAGACGTCAGCTCTTGTCGTCGGCGGTCGGGCCGTACACGGCCGGCACCTTGCCGCCCATCGGACGGAGGTACACCGTGAGCTGGCCGCGGTGGTGGATCATGTCCAGCAGATAGCCCCAGGCCATCTCCGACACTTCCTTCTCCCACACCGCCTGGCCGTTCCAGAAAAACTTTCCGGGGCCGTTCCACCGCGCCTCGTCGATGCGCTTCGCCGCGTCGAGCGCCGCGTCGGCGTTGCGCTCGAAGGTCGACGCGATCTCGTCGATCGTGGCTGGCGTCTGCGAGGCCTCGTAGCGGATCTCCCCTTTCCCGAAGAGGTCCACCAGATGCCCCATCTGCACGGCGAGCTGCCAGGCCAGCTGCCCCGCGGGCGTGTTCTTCTCGTGCGGCTTGTAGTCGAGACGGTCCGCCGGCATCGCGCGCAGCACGCGCTTGAAGGCCGGCAATTCACTCGCGAAACGCTTCGCAAAAAACTCGGAAGTAGCCATGACGGTGGATTCTATGTGAAGCACCTGACGCATGCTGCTCGCGCTGGCGCGGAGAGCGCGTTCGCGTATACTGGTCAGGATGACTAGAAATCGCGGAACAGCCGGCACGGGGCAGTGGGCACTTCAGGATGCGAAGGCACGGTTCAGCGAAGTCGTGAGAAAGGCGAAGAGCGAAGGACCGCAACGCATCACCGTGCACGGACGTGAAGAAGTGATCGTCATTTCGGTCGAAGAATACCGGCGCGTCAAAGGAGAACGCACGGGCCAAGCACTCGTCGACCTGCTGCACGATTCGCCACTGCAGGACGTCAACTTCGATCGCCCGAAGACACGCTCCCGCGTTCGTGGTGTCGATCTGTGAAGGGTTGGCTTCTCGACACGAATGTGCTGTCGGATTTGCGACGACCGAAGCCGGAAGCTCGAGTCGTGCAGTTCGTCGCCAGTCGGCGTCTGGATCTCCTCTACGTCAGCGTCGTGACATTTGCGGAGATCCGCTTCGGCATCGAACTGATCAAGGATGCAGCGCGGCGGATGGAGCTCAACGATTGGCTCTCGAACAGCCTGCGCCCGATGTTCGACGACCGCACTCTCGAGATCACAGAGGACATCATGTTGAAGTGGCGGCTGCTGGTCGAGAGCGGCCGAAAGAGTGGCCACACGTTCTCGCAGCCCGACCTCATCATCGCGGCCACCGCGCTGCATCACGGACTCACCGTCGTTTCCCGCGACACGAGCGAGTACGAACAGGCGAACGTGCCCGTACTCGATCCGTGGGTTACAACGCGCTGAGCGGCGTCGAAGCGGACCGCGTCCGCCATCCGGCGGCCTCAGTGCACGCGCACCGTTGCCACCACGCTCTCGTTCCCTTTCTGGCCCATGCCCGAGCTGGTCTGCGAGGACTCGTAGCGGGCGCGGATGAGGCGGTCGGCGGCGCGGGCGAGGTGCCAGCTTTTCTTCTGCTTCATCTCTCCCTTGAACACGAGGATGGAGAGCTTGGCGTTGAAGATGTGCTCCGCGGCGAGAGGCACCAGGTCGGAGCCGAGCCAGAGCGTGAGCCTGTTGTCCGAGATCTTGACGCGTTTCGCATCCTCGGCGTCCATGCGGTCCGCGAGGCGCACGACCAGCACGCGCGCCGGCTTGCCGCCCCAGGTGCCGGCGGCGTCGGACATCAACTTTCCCCCTTCCAGCAGGCGCAGGAGCGTCGGCGCGAAGTCGAGCGCGTCGACGGTGTCGGCCGGATCGATCTCGTTGAGTGCACTGACGGTCGGCGTCTTCAGTTTCGGGTCGCGGCTCTTCGAGACCTGCTCGCGGTCGAGCTGCGTGAGGAGCGTGCGCGGCACGACGATGTGGAAGCCGTTCGCGTCGGCTTCGAGCTCCACCGCCACCTTCCCCGCGAACTTGTCGTTGTCGAATTTGCCCTCGGAGACCACGCTCTGCTGCAGTTCGAGGGTCGCGCGGACCGGCTCGCGGGCCGGCAACTTGCCGAGGGCGGTGCGCACGTCGCCGATCGGATCGGCGGCGAGAGGAAGAGCGAGGAGAAGCAGAAGGGGAAAGCGGGCATGGGTCATCACATCAGCGTAAGACCGAACCGCTCCCCGAAAATTCTTCAGTGGCGCGCCGCGCGCGTCGCGGCGCATCGAATGCCTGCAGGAACGCGTGCCGGCTAGAACGCGAGGAACGCCGCTAGCGCGATCACGATCGGCGCGACCAGCACCGCGGCCACGATCCCGAATCCCCGCGCCGACGAGAATTGATGCGCCTCGGCCAGCGTGAGACTGGTGATCGCGAACCATCCCACGACCACGAGCAGGTCGAGGATGCCGAACAGCATCACCGTTCCGCATCCCGAGGCCAGACGGCCCGTGTCGACGGCGAGCTTGAAATCGCCGACGTCGGCCTGCGCCATTTCGACCGCCGGCCTGAGCCACATCTTCGGGATGCGGTACAGCAGCGCCCAGACCACCGGCGCCAGGCCCCAGGCCAGCGCGGAGCGGACCGCGGCGATCGTGCCGGTGCCTTCGAAGGCGCGGCCGAGGGCGTAGGCGATCCAGCCGAAGACATAGAAGAGGATGCAGGCCACCACGATCGACCCGACGATGCTCGCCGCGATGAGGATCTTTTTGGTCGGGTCGAGATCGCGATAGATCTTCGAGAGCTCGGAGACGTTCATGTCGCCGATGACGCCGGAGATCGTCGCCAGCAGGACCAGCGGGACCATCATGCGGTCCGGCGGCGCATCGAGCACGCGGCGCATCGTGGTCCGCGGATGCACGATGACTCCCGCGAGATTCTTCAGCCACTGCATGGGGCCAGAGTAGCGCGAAACGCGCACGTCATCCGTTACAGGCCGAACTGGCGCAGGTGATGGTCGATGTGCCGCCACGCCAGCACGCCCCATCCTTTGCGTCCGAGCTCGCCGAATGCGGGGTGGTAGGGCCAGTCTTCGCGCGTGTTGCGTTTGCCGAACTCGGTGCAGAGGCGCGCCAGCTCGCGCTTGCTGTCGTCGACGTTGCGCGAGTCGGACGGGATCAGCTCCGGCGCGGTCGGCACGCCCTTCGGCCAGGGCAGCACGTAGACGAACAATTGCCGGAACGGTGCGAAGCGGATGAAGAGATTCTTCGGCCTGGTCTGCAATTCGCCGATGGCCATGCGCATCGACTCGACGAGGTGCGTGAGCATGCGCTCCGCGTTCATCTTTCCCCACGTGGGACGCGTCTCCGCCGTGACGCGCTCGATACGCGACATGAGGCCATTGCGCTGCTGCTCGTCAAACAGAGTCTTCATCGTCACTCCAGCGAACGCCGAATCGATCGCGATCGCGCGCCGAAAGGCATGGACGAAGGATACATAATTCGCCGCGATGCAGAACCGCTGGTCCGAATCGCAGAACGACGTCCTCTCACAGCTCGTGTATCAGTCACGCCTCGTCGGCGCCGAGGAAGACCTCGTGCTCTGGGGCGGCGGCAACAACAGTGTCAAAGCCGCCGCGACCGACATCCTCGGCCGCCCCATCGAGGTCATGTACATCAAGAGCAGCGGCAGCGACATGAAGTCGATCGTGCCGAAGCAGTTCCCCGCCGTGCGCCTCGACTACATCGCCCCGCTCCGCTCGCGCGACGAGGACATGTCCGATCAGGAGATGGTCGACTACCTCGCCAAATGCCTGATCGACCCTGCCAGCGCACGCCCCTCGATCGAGACGCTGCTGCACGCGTTCCTTCCGGCGAAGGCGGTGTTGCACACGCACGCGGACGCGATCCTCGCGCTGACGAACACGCGCGGGCGAGAGGCCACGGTGCGGGAGTGCTTCGGCGACGACGTGATCGTGGTGCCGTATCGGCGTCCCGGATTCCGGCTGAGCCGTGACGTGGCGGACGCGTTCGACGCCCACCCGGACGCGGCCGGGCTGGTGCTGATGAACCACGGCCTGATCACCTGGGGCGACACGATCCAGGAAGCCTACGAACGCCACATCGCGCTGGTGACGCGCGCGGAAACAAACGTAGGGCGCGGCTTCAGCCCCCCCTCCCCGGGGGTGGGCGGGCTGAAGCCGCGCCCTACGTCTGCACAGTTACGCGGAGCGCTCGGCGGACGAATCCTCGAGTTCGACGACTCCGCGGAGGTGCTCGACTTCCTCTCCCGCCAAGACGCGCATCGCATTACGCAGATCGGCCCCGCCACGCCCGACCACCTCCTCTACACGAAACGCTATCCGCTCTTCCTCGACGCCGGCGACGACGTTCGCGAGAAGCTCGCCGCGTGGCAGGCCGCCTACAAAGCCCACTACGACGCGTACCCCAGCGAGTTCGCGATGCTCGAGCCGACGCCGCGCATCGTGCTCATGCCCGGCATGGGCATGTGGACCGCGGGCAAAGACGCGCGGGCGGCGCGCATCGTCCGTGACATCTATCGCCACACGATGCGCATCATCGGCGGCGCCGAATCGCTCGGCGGCTACGAGACACTCAACGACGAAGACGCGTTTCACGCCGAGTACTGGCCGCTCGAGCTCTACAAGCTCACGCTCCTCCCGAAAGAAAAGGAGCTGGCCAGCAGGATCGCGCTGATTACCGGCGCGGCGAGCGGCATCGGCCGCGCCTGCGCGGAGCGCTTCGCCGAAGAGGGCGCGCACGTGGTCGTGACGGACATCGACCTCGAGCTCGCACAACAGGTCGCGCAGTCGATCATCGACAGGCACGGCCTTCGTCGCGCCATCGCCGTGCGACTCGACGTCGCCAGCGAAGAAGACGTCGAGCGCGCGTTCGCGACGGCCGTACGCGAGTACGGCGGCGTCGACGTCGTGGTCAGCAACGCCGGCATTTCGTCGTTCGGCAATCTCGACACGCTGCCGGTCGCGGAGTGGGACCGCGCCTTCGCCGTCAACGCCCGCGGGCACTTCCTCGTCGCCCGCGCCGCGATGCGCATCATGAAAGAGCAATCCCTCGGCGGCTCGATCGTCTTCAACGCGTCGAAGAACGTGACCGCGCCGGGCAAGGAGTTCGGCGCGTACAGCGTCAGCAAAGCGGCCGAGGCGCAACTCTGCAAGGTCGTGGCGCTGGAGGGAGGCGAGTTCGGGATCCGCGCGAACATGCTCAACCCCGACGCCATCTTCGGCGGCTCCCGTTTCTGGAGCGACGAGATGCGCACCATGCGCGCGCAGGCGTACGCGATCGACACGGAGAAGCTGCCCGACTTTTACCGCAACCGCACACTGCTGAAGGTCGAGGTGACGGCGGACGACGTCGCGGAAGCGGCGCTCTTCCTCGCCGGCCCACGCTCGGCGAAAACGACCGGCACGATGCTCCCCGTCGACGGCGGCGTGAAGGAAGCGTTTCCGCGGTAGCTGTATGTCATCCCGAGCGTGAGTCGAGGGGCC
>DASVSV010000239.1:0-7265 GCA_036387915.1 Thermoanaerobaculia bacterium | reverse complement strand
GCCATGCGCGCGAACGGCAAGCTGCTGCCAGTCGAGGTCACGGTCGCGCCGTCGGGCAGCGGCAGCGAAGTGACCTGCACCGCGTTCATCCGCGACATTTCCGAGCGCAAGCGCGCGCAGCACGAGCTCGAGCAGCGCGAGAACCGCTTCCGCACGATCGTCGAGAAGAGCTGGAGCGGTGTGGTGCTGCTCGACGGCGAGCTCCGCTTCTCCTTCGCCGGCTCCTCGACGCATCACCTCATCGGCTACGAAGAACGCGAGCTGATTGGCCGCTCGCTCTTCGACTTCGTGCATCCGCGCGACGTCGAGCAGGCCCGCCGCATCTTCGAGGAGATCCTCGCCAACCCGGCCCAGGAGACGCGCGGCGAGCTCCGCTTCCGCCACAAGAACGGGAACTTCATCTGGCTGGAAGGCTTCAGCCAGAACCTGCTGCAGGAGCCGAGCGTCGGCGCGGTCGTCCTCAACTACCGCGACGTCTCGCAACGCCGGGAGACCGAGAAGCAGCTCGAGTACCGCGCGTACTACGACTCGCTGACCGGCCTGCCGAACCGCCTGCTCTTCCGCGACCGGCTCGTGCACAGCCTGGCCCACGCGCAGCGCAACCGCGTGGGCGTGGCGGTGATGTATCTCGACATCGATCACTTCAAGCTGGTCAACGACGCCCTCGGGCACTCGCTCGGCGACCGGCTCCTCGGCGAGGCCGCGAAGCGTCTGCAGAGCGCATTGCGCGCGTCGGACACGATCTCGCGCATCGGCGGAGACGAGTTCAGCGTCCTGCTGCCCGAGGTGGTGAGCACGGAGGCGGTGGCGGGCGTGGCGCGGAAAGTCCTCGACTCGCTGGCGCGCCCGTTCCGCATCGACGGTCACGATCTCTTCGTCACCGCCAGCATCGGCATCAGTTGCTTCCCCTCGGACGGCGAAGACGCGGAAACGCTGCTCAAGTGCGCGGATGCGGCCATGTATCGCGCGAAGGAGCTGGGCCGCAATCAGGCGCAGCTCTTCACCGCCAGCATGAACGAGCGCTACGTGCGGCGGCTCGCGCTCGAGCAGCATCTCCATCACGCCATCGAGCGCGATCAGCTCGAGCTCTACTACCAGCCCGTGTACGACCGCGCGCGGCGGCGCTACGTTTCCGTCGAGGCGCTGCTGCGCTGGCGTGATCCGGTGCGCGGCATCGTCGCGCCGTCGGAGTTCATCCCGCTGGCGGAAGAGACCGGGATGATCGTTCCGATTGGCGCGTGGGCTCTGAAGACCGCGTGCCGGCAGCTCCGCCAATGGCAAAACGAAGGTCTGACGCTGCGCATGGCCGTGAACATCTCCGCGGTGCAGTTGCAGCAGCGCGACCTGATCGAGCACGTCCGCGTCGCGCTGGCGGAGAACAACATCGCGCCGGAGATGCTGCAGCTCGAGATCACCGAAAGCGCCGCAATGCAGAACTTCGAGCTGACGATGGAGATGCTGCGCGAGCTGCGCGACATGGGCGTCGGCGTGGCCGTCGACGATTTCGGCACCGGACAGTCGTCACTGATCTACCTGAAGCACTTCCCGATCGACACGGTGAAGATCGACAAGGAGTTCCTCAAGGAAGTGACCACCGACGACACGGCCGCCGCGATCGTGTCGTACGTGATCAACCTCGCCCACACGCTGAAGCTGCTGGTCGTGGCCGAGGGCGTAGAGACCGACGAGCAATACACCTTCCTCCGCCACTTCGCCTGCGACCTCATGCAGGGCTACCTCTTCAGTAAACCGCTCCCCGCGGATGAGATCGTCCCCTTCCTCCAGCAGTCGCTGTTCAAGCCCAAAACGCTGGAGATGCGGCGCCCGACTATTTAACGGTCAACGTCCATACCTTCACCGTCTGATCCTCGCTGCTCGTGGCCAGCCATTTGCCGTCGGGGCTGAAGGCGACCGAAAGCACAGCCGGGGAGGCGGGCACCGTCAATGCACGCGCAACCGGCCATGACATAGGAGGTCGTGATGAAACCTGCGGTTGCCCTGGTCGTGCTCCTCGTTGCCCTCCCCCTCGCTGCCGATGACGTCGAACAGTTGCTCCTCCCCGTTTCCCCGTCTGTCGTCCACTGTGGTTACGAGTCGCGGTACGAAACACGGCTGGTCGCGTTCAACGAGAGCGTCGACGTGGCCGAGCAGGTCTGCGCCGAGGGACGCTGCAATCAGGTGCAGCCGCTGGCGGGCGTCGAGCTCGGCGGCGACTACGCGGGCGGCACGCCTCTTCCAGCCTACGTCTACCTGCCGAAAGAATCCGCGCGCAACCTGCGCATGTCGCTGGTCGTGGAGAGCAGCGAGCGCAGCCGCCTCGAAGAGCGCTCGTACACCGAGCTGCCGGTGGTCAGCACGCGCGAGTTCACGTCGAAGAAGATGCAGTTCGTCGGCGTGCGCATCGACCCCGACTTCCGCCAGACGGTGCGCATCTACGGCCTCGACGGCCAGGCTCACGGCGCGCTGATGATGCGCGTCTTCAACCTCGAGTCGAGCGAGAAGATCCACGAGTGCCTGCATCTCGTGGCGCCGCTGACCAGCGAGAAGACCGCCGAAGGGCGCGATCTCCGCCCCGCGTTCGGGATGGAGTGCGACATGAGCGACCACCTCCCCGCCGACGGCCGCAAGGTGCGCATCGAGCTGGAGCCGCTCACCCCCGGGCTGAAGTTCTGGGCCTTCATCTCGATCGCCAACAACAAGACGCAGCACTTCTACACGGTCCTCGGGCGCGAGTCGCGCTGAACCATCGGATTCGCCACGCGTAGAAATCGAACGCGTGGCGAACCCCCGTTCCGGCGCGTTGATTTGTCATCCCGAGCGTGAGTCGAGGGACCTGGGTGGAAGGGCGGCACGATGCACGTGCATGTTGCCGCCCTCCCGCCCAGGTCCCCTCGACTCACGCTATCTGTCGCCCGCTAACGCGGGCTGGTCAGGTGGCACGGACCAACCCCGGCTGAAGCCGGGGCCTATTTTCTGGAGCCGCCTACGGCGGCAGACACGCCCGCGTAGCGCGGCTTCAGGAAATAGCCACCGGCTTCAGGGCGTGTTGCTCAGCTCCTGTTTCGTGACACGGACGATTTTTGAGCGTCGAAATCGAGCTCTATTGCACAGCGGCGACGTGTTCGTGGGACACATCGCGAATTCTGTGCACTTGGAAGCGCAGAAATCACTCCGCGGGGGTTTGGGCAACAAGCCCTTCAGCCGGTGGGATGGGTCGCATTCATTCAGCCCGCGTAGCGGGCGACAGGCATGAACCCGTTCCTCTCCTCAGGCGCGGCGCCACGCCGTTTACTTGGTCGGGATGACAGCTCAACTCATCCGTGGTTTGTCATCTGAGCCAGATGACAAATCACGTCCCGATCAGGACGACGCGTTCAGCTTCTGGCAGCGCGCGTCTTCGACGGACGATGCACTTTCAGCGCGCCGGTGAGGGCCGCCGTGTCGCCGCCGTTGCGGACCACGATCACGCTCGAGCCTGTCGCCGCATCCGCCGCAACCGTGTAGACCGCGCTGACGGCGCCGCCCCAGTATTCGAAGTCGGACGTACGGCGGAAGGCGGGGTTCAGCACTTCGAACTGCGTCTTGCCGATGACGAAGCCGTCGCCGCCGATGGTGAGCTTGATGGCGTCGCCCGGCTTCACGACGACCGGAGTGGTGGTGAGGCTGACGCTGTTCGCGTCCGCCGCGCACGAGCCGATGACGCGCGGGTTGAGCGACGCGCCGTCGCCGGTGTTGACGACGAGGTTGCCGTAGACCTGTCCGTTATGGACGTCGAGCGTGCCGTCGTAGAACTCGGTCGCGAACGGTTTGAGCGGCGCGGCGCGCCACGTGCCCTGCATCGACGCCACGACGACCGGTCCGTCGAGCGGCTCGGCATAGAGACGGTAGCGTCCCGCCGGGACGGTCAGCAGCGTGAACTCGCCCGCGGCGTTGGTGAGGGTCGTGGCGACGGGCTGTCCCTGCTCGTTCACAGCGACGACCTGCGCCGCGAAGATGGCGCCGTCGGCGCCGTAGACCCGTCCCTGCAGCGTCGCGCCGCGGAGCGTCGGATCGGATTTCGGATAGATGGTGGAGATCCCGATGCGGTCGTCGACGTCGAGCTCGGCCGGCACGCCGTTCGGGCCGACGTACGGATACATCACCGAGGAGATGACGGCCGAGTGATCGAGACCGAGGGTGTGACCGACTTCATGCTCGAGCGCCGCCTGCGCGTTGACCGAGCCGTTGAAGAGCGACGGGTCGACGCTGATGTCGGCATCGACCATGTTGCCCGTGCTCTCGTCGTACGAGTACGTGGTGATGGCCATGGCCCCCTGGCCGCTGAGCAGCTGGTCGGCCACGTTGACGTTGATGCCCTGCCCGTGCGAAGTCGCGGCGATGCCACGCGCTTCGAACCGGATGTTGGCCTCGGGGAGCGTCGACCAGGCCGCAAACGCGCGGTCGACCATCGCTCGTGCGTTCGGATGAAGCTGGTTCACACGCGGGTCCACGTCGTAGCGCAGCGGAAACGCCGCCGCCGCCCATTCGATGGCCGTCGGAGCGCCGTGAATGTCGAACGTGATCCGCGTCGCCGCCAGAGCCGGAAGCGTGAGGAGGGAGACAAAGAGAACTGCCGATAGCCGGCGGGACATGATGGTAGGTCGCAGCTGCAACGGCTGGGCCACTCGGATCAGGGCGCAGTCAGCAGGGCGCGGGGCGCAGGAGAGAGAACCGATGACGAGGGCTCCTGCGCCCTGCCCCCTGCTGACTGCGCCCTATGCCAAAGCGATCAGGTCGATCTCCACTTCGGCGCCTTCCTTCGGCAGCGCGGGCACTTCCACTGTCGTCCGCGCCGGTTTGTGCTCGCCGAAGTAGATCGCGTAGATCGCGTTCAGCGCCTTGAAGTTGGCGATGTCGGTCACGTAGACGGTGGCCTTGATCACGCGGCTGAAGTCGCTGCCGCCGGCGGTGAGGATGGCCTGGAGGTTTTTGAAGACGCGGTGCACCTGGTCCTCGAAGCTCCCTTCGACCAGTTTGCCGGTGGCGGGGTCGAGCGCAATCTGCCCGGAGGTGTACACGAAGCCTTGCGTCTTCACGCCTTGCGAATATGGGCCGATGGCCTGCGGCGCGTCGGGGGTCGAAATGGTCTCGATCTGCATGGCGGCGCAGTATAGCGGCGTATCGTTATAATCGCGCGACCAGTGAGCTATCCAGGCAATCCATCCCTTGCACCCGCGGTGAGAGACCGCGTGCTCTCCACGTTCCAGCAGACAGTCACGCTCTTCAAGCAGGGACGCACGGATGAGGTCGCGGCCGGCCTCAATCTGCTGCTGCAGATGGACCCCGCCTTCGACCCCGCGAAGAAGCTGCTCGAGAAGATGCGCAATCCAGCCGCGCCGATCGACGTCGACTCGCTGCTCCCGCGGGGACCGCAGGAAGATCCGATGCAGCAGGCCCGCGAGGCGATGGCCAACCGCGATTTCCAGCGCGTCATCCACGTCACCTCGGACGTCCTGACCGAGGACCTCCTCAACGACGAGGCGCGCATCCTCGGCGACGAAGCCCGCGAGAAGCTCGAAGCGGGCCCGTTCGTGGAGCAGTTCGCGCGCAAGGCGGACCAGAACCTCACCGGCGGCAACGTCGCCGCGGCGAAGATGGAGCTCGAGAAGGCGCGCGCGCTGGACCCGACTCATCCCGATGTCGTACGCGTCGCGAAAGCGATCTCGACGCGCGACGCCGCGCCGCGGCCGCCCGCCGCGCCGGCGCCGTCGTTCGTCGTGGAAGACCGCGCCGCGCCGCAGCCCGGCGGCCGCACGGCGCAGGCAACCGACTTCGGCTTTACGTTCGAGGAAGAGAAACCGGCCGACGTGTCGTTCGCGAACTTTTCGTTCGATGCACCGGCAGCGACCGACTTTTCCTTCGACGCACCGGCTCCCGCCGCTGCCACGCCGGCCGCGGGCGACATGCCGGTCGGCGGCTTTTCCTTTGATTCGACGTCGGCCGCACCCGCGGGCGGTGCGCACGAGTTCGACTTCACGACGGCCTCCGTCACCGCGTCGGACGACGATCAGAAGAAGATCGACCAGTACCTCACCGACGGGGATCGCGCCTTCGACGCGGGCGAGTATTCGCAGGCCATCGACCTCTGGTCGCGCATCTTTCTCATCGACGTCACGAACGACGCGGCCTCGGATCGCATCGAGCGCGCGAAGACGCGCCGCCGCGAGATCGAGCAGAAGGCGGAGGCGATCCTCACCGCCGGCGTCGCGGCCTTCGATCGCGGCGATACGGCCGCCGCGCACGAGCAGTTCACCGAGGTGCTGCGCCTCGATCCCCGCAACAACACCGCGCAGGAGTATCTCGACCGCCTCGGCGAGACCGTTCCGGAAGGCGAGTCACGCACGTACGCACCGTCGTCCGATGCGGAGACGGACATCTTCGCGGACGACCTCGGATCCGGGTACGAGATGCCGCTCGTCCCGCCCGACCCGATCGCTGCGCCCGCCCCCGCGGTCGCGAAATCGGGCAAGCAGAAGGCGGCGCCGGCTCCCGTGCGTGCGCCACGCAAATCGCTCCCGCTGGGCCTGATCGCGATGGTTCTCGGCGTGCTCGTCCTCGGCGCCGGCGGCTGGTTCGCCTGGACCCGCATGGGCGGCGAGCCCGAGGCGCAGGACACCGGCGCCGGCGCGGCCATGATGGGACGCGCCAGTCTGCTCGCCGGCCGCGGCGAATACGACAAGGCCATCGCGCTCCTGCGCGACATCAAGCCCGGCGACCCGCAGCACGACGAGGCCATGCTGATGATCGCCGACCTGCAGGCCAAGAAAGCCGGCGCGGCGCAGCTCATCGACGGCGTGCCCGCGGCGCAGCACTACGCGAAGCACGTCGCCGCGGCGCAGGCGGCGTTCGCGGCCGGCGACTACATGCAAGCCAAGCTCTCATACGACCAGGCCATGCGCGCGCAACCGCTGACGCCGGAGCACAAGGCGCAGTACGACACCGCGACGCAGCAGGCTTCGAAGCTCGACGCGGCGCGCTCGCTCTTCGCGGAGCGCAAGTACTCCGAGGCGATCGCGAACCTGCAGCCGCTGCTCGCGGCCGATCCGCAGAATGTGAGCATTCAGCGCATGATCGCCGACGCGCACTTCAACCTCGGCGCGATGGCGCTGCAGGAAGAGCGCATCCCGGACGCGGTCCGCGAGCTGGACGAAGTGCTGAAAGTGAATCCGAACGACGAGCTGGCGCGGCGCAGCCGCGAGCTCGCGTTGCGCTATAACGGTGAGCCG
>DASVSV010000238.1:0-13042 GCA_036387915.1 Thermoanaerobaculia bacterium | reverse complement strand
TCCTTTACGCCTGCTGGAAGAGTCGCACCGCCTACGACGAAACTCGCTACCTCAAGCAGCTCGCCCTGCGAGGCTCATCTCTCGCCACGGCTGCCGCCTGACTTGACACGGAGGCTCAGATGTCCGGAGGCCTCCCGGTCGGTCGCCTCACTGCACCGACAGCGCCCGTTCCAAATCGCCAACGGCCTGCTCGAGGTCGGGCAGCAGGCCGGCGGCGCGGATGAAGTCGTGATTGCGGGCGGCGTGCTCGATGTCGCGCGCGACGTCGGCGCCGCGCTCGCCGGGGAAGTAGCTCATCGAGCCTTTGAGCTTGTGAGCGTGGCGCGCGAGGGCCTCCGCGTCCTTGCGTGCGAGCGCGTCGCGCATGCCGGCGAGGAGCTCCGGCGTCTGGCGCGCGAAGGCGTCGCGGACGCGCGCGAGCAGGGCCATGTTACCGCCGACGACGTCCACGATCGCGTCGCGGTGCGTCACCTTCTCGATCGCGTTCGCGAGCTGCACCGAGTTGACCGGCTTGGTCAGCACCACGTTCATCCCGGCGGCGAGGCACTGATCGCGGTCTCGTGTCGACGTGTGCGCCGTCAGTGCGATGACGGGCGTCTTGCCGCCGCTGTCGCGGAAGCGGCGCGTCGTCTCCAGGCCGTCCATGCCGGGGAGCTGCACGTCCATGAACACCACGTCGAAGGCCTGTCCCTGCAGCGTTGCCAGGGCCAGCTCGCCGTCGGCTGCGATCGTGACCGCGTGGCCGAGGCGGCGGAGCATCTCGGAAACGACCTCCAGATTCACCTCGCTGTCGTCGACCAGGAGAATGCGCGTCGGCGAGGTGGCGGTCGTCACCGGCTCGAGCGTGTACTCCGGCGAAGGCTCGGTCAGGCCGAGGGCCACGCCGACCGCGTCGATGAGCTCGCGCTCGCCGACCGGGCGGGTCACGCGGACCATGTAATTCGTCGTGTCGAGCGGCGACGTGATCATCACCTGCGGCCGGATGTCGATCGTGGAGTCGGCGACCGCGGAGTCCGCGGTCACGGCGCAGGCGAAGCGGCCCTGCGGCACGTCGGCCGCGCGCGAGAACGCGGCGGCGAACACGCCGCGGCTGCGGAGGATCTGCGCGATCGCGGAGCGGGACATGTCGGACGGCTCGATGACCAGGATGGCCTTCCCCTGCAGCGCGCTCTCCCACGGCTTGCGCTCCGGCGCGGCGCCGACGGCGTCCGTCGCCAGAGGCACGGTGAACGAGAACACGCTCCCCGAGCCCGGCTCGCTGGAGACGTGCACGCTGCCGCCCATCGCCTCGAGCAGCCGCGCTACGATCGAGAGCCCTAGGCCGGCGCCGCCGTGCGGGCGGCTGTGCGAGGAGTCGGCCTGCGCGAACGGCTCGAAGATGCGCTGCCGCACCGCGGGGGCGATGCCGACGCCGGTGTCGCGCACGTCGAAGCGCACCTTGTCGCCCGCATGCGCGGCCTGCACCGTGATCTCGCCGTCGTGCGTGAACTTGATGGCGTTGCCGACCAGGTTCACCAGGATCTGCCGCAGCCGCACCGGATCGGCCCAGACGGTTTCGGGAACATCGGGCTGCACGAGATACGACAGCGTCAGCTTCTTCGACGCGGCCATGATGCCGACCGACTTCATCGTCTCGTGCATCAACTGGCGCAGTGAAAAGTAGACCGGCTCGAGCTCGAGCTTGCGCGCTTCGATGCGCGAGAAATCGAGCACGTCGTCGATCATCGACAGCAGCGTCTCCGCGGAGCGCCGCGCCGTGACCAGACGCCGCGATTTCGACGGCGACTGCTCGTCCTCGATCGCGAGCTGCAGCATCCCGATCACGGCCTGCAGCGGCGTGCGCATCTCGTGCGACATGTTGGCCACGAATTCGCTCTTCGCCGCGCTGGCTTCCTCGGCGCGCGCGTGCGCCTGTTCGAGGCGGCGGATGAGATCGCGCGAGACGCGGATCGCTTCCTTCAACCGAGCCTTGCGATTCTCCGCCGTGCGCGCGGCCAGCGCGACGTAGACGCCGCCGAACAGCACCAGCGCCAGCTTGGTCATCTGCCCGGCGGTCATCACGTCGCGCCCTTCCGCGACGTCGACCCACATCAGCATGCCCGCGTAACAGAGGGTCGCTTCGAGAGCGAAGGCGAGCGCGCGGCGGAACGTGGTCTGCGTCTGATCGGCCACGCGCAGCAGGAGGATGAAAAACATCCAGCTCGCCTCGGCACCCGAACAGTAGATCGCGTACGTCCAGACCAGCAGGTCGCCCGCGAGCGCGTAGACCGTCAGGTCGCGGGACGGCTCGCGGCGCAGGAAGAAGGCAATCACTACCCAGGACACGGCGGCGTAGACCGCGAGCGCGATCGTCGCCGACAGCCACTGCGAGAATGGTTGCGGGACGAGATGGACGTTGTGCAGATAGACGGCGACTGAGAGCAGCGCCGATCCGCCGAGGCGCACGAGGGGGAGCTCGAAGGCGGCCAGCCTGCGCTCACGATGGCGTCGGCGCGTTTCGATCTCGAGCGGATCGGCGGCGAGGTCTGACATGAGGTTCGGTGACTGGCCGGATCGATCAGTTCAGGCCGCGGGATTCGCGCCGGCTGCGCTCCAGAATGCCACGAATCTTCTGCAGGAGCACGTCCTTGAGGATCGGCTTGCGCAGAAAGCCGGCCGCGCCCATCTCCAGACTCTGCGTCTCCACTTCCGTGCCGCCCATGCCGGTGATGAAGAGCGCCGGCGTCTCGATGCGCTTCTGCAGCATGATCTCGAAGACCTTCATGCCGCTCAAGGTGGGGATGTTGATGTCGAGAATGAGCAGGTCGAAGCCGCGGCGCCCGAGCTCCATCAGCGCGTCGCCGCCGTCCGTCACCGTGACCACGTCGTAGCCGGTGCCGGTGAGGAACCCTTCCACGAGCGCGGCGGAGACGAGATCGTCTTCGACGAGCAGGATCAGCGTCGGTCCGTTCGTCTTCGCGCGTGCGACCTCGCGCGGCGCGGGCGTTTTCGCGAGCGCGGTCTCGATCTCGCGGCGCAGCAGCTCCGTGTCGCGGTCGGGCTCGCGGCCGTACTCGCGGCGCAGCACCGCGGCACAGTCTTCGTAGCGGCGCATGGCGGCGTCGGGACGCCCCTGCTCGAGCTGGAGCCGCATCAGCGTGCGATGCACGACTTCCTGCGCCGGGTCGAGCGTGAGCAGGCGGCCGGCCACTTCGACCGCCTCCTCCCACCACCCCGCGCGAATGAGCGCCGTCAGCAGGTTGCCGAAGATCGTCACCGCCGCCTGACGGAACGTTGCGCGCCGCCCGGCGATCCAGGCGTCGAACGCCGGGATGCCGCTGGTGAACGTGATCAGGAGGTCGCCGCGATAGATGTCCGCGGCTTTGCGGATCGAGTTCAGCGACGGCGCGGAGATGGTGTCGTTGAAGCGCTGCACGTCGACGTCGACCACGTCGCGGTTGAAGCGCAGCGTGGTGCCGTCGTCGATCAGCACGTCCGGCGGCAGGAAGCGCACCGCGTAGCGAAGGTCGCGCGCGAGCTCCTTCACTTCCGTGGTCGCGTTGGGATCGCCGAACAGCAATTGTCCGATCTCGCGCAGCGACGGAGTCCCGCCGATCTTCATCGCCAGATAGACGACGAGCGCTTGCGTTCGCCGGTTGCCGATCGACAGGGCATTGCCCCGATAATCGACAGCCGACACGTCACCCAGCAGTCGGATGGAGAGAAGGACCATTTCGGACGGAAATAAAGGTACCACAGGGGCACCGTTAGAATCACGTCAGACCATGCCCAACGACCCCATCGTCATCACAGGTGTCGGCGTGCTCAGCCCGAACGGTTCCGGACGCGAGAATTACTTCGCGGCCACGGCCGCCGGGCAGAGCGGCGTCCGCGCCATCACGAATTTCGATCCTGGCTCACTCCCCTGCCGCATCGCCGGCGAAATCGACTTCGACCCGGCGCAATGGGTCGACGCGAAGAACCTCCGTCACGTGTCGCGGGTCGTGCCGATGGCCATCGCCGCGGCCGACGAAGCACTGCGCGACGCGAAGCTCGACCCGCTGGCGGCCGATCTCGAGACGCGCCGCTCCATCGGCGTGATGCTCGGCTCCGGCGGCGGCGCGGTGGAGTTCAGCGAGCGGATGTACGAGCTCTGGTACAAAGGCGCGGTGCGCCAGGCCTCGGTCTACTCCGTCCCCTCCGGCACGATCGGCACGATCGCCTCGGAGATCTCGATGGCGTACGACCTTCACGGGTTCTCGCACCTCATCTCGACCGGCTGCACTTCGTCGACGGACGCCATCGGCTACGCGTACCGCAATCTGAAGCTCGGCGTCTGCGACTACGTCCTCACCGGCGGCGCCGACGCCACGATCACCGAGGGGGTGATGACCGGCTTCTCGATCATGCGTATCGTCACGAATTCGTGGAACGAACAGCCGCAGCGCGGCTCCCGTCCCTTCAGCGCCAACCGCGACGGCTTCGTCCTCGGCGAGGGCTCGTGGATGTTCGTCATGGAGCGCGAGTCGACGGCGCGCGCCCGCGGCGCGCACATTTACGCGGAGATCGCCGGCTACGCGTCGACCTGCGACGCGTATCACCGCGTGCGCATGGACGAGAACGGCGAGGAGCCCGCGCGGGCGATGCAGCTCGCGATGAAGGATGCCGGCGTCGATCCGTCCGAGGTCGATTACGTGAATTACCACGGGACGTCGACCGATCTGAACGACCGCATCGAGACGCGCGCCGTGAAGCTGGCGTTCGGGAAGCATGCGTTGTCGCGGCTGGTGGGCTCGGCGACGAAGTCGATGATCGGACACCCGCAGGGCGCATGCGGCGCGGCCGGCGTGGCGGCGACGCTGATGGCGTTCCGCGACGATGTGCTCCCGCCGACGATCAACCTCGACACGCCCGATCCCGAGTGCGATCTCGACTACATCCCCGACCTCGGCCGCCGCAAGCGCATCGACGTCGCCGTGTGCAACACGATCGCGTTCGGGTCGAAGAACTCGGCGCTGGTGATGAGGCGGTGCTGACTCGTCCGCACGAGGGAACGACGGGAGGCCTCCGGCGGGCTGGCACGGCCGGCAGCGCTGGTTGGCCTAGCCTGACTGCACGCCTGTCTACCGAACACCTGTTTGCGCGACGATATGTGCATCAACAAGCGCTGCCGGTCGTACCGGCCCGCCGGAGGCCCATCGTCGTTCCCTTTCGCGGCGGGCAACACCTATGCTGACCCCGCCGCGCATCGAGTCCGACGAGATCCTCGACGAGCAGAACGCGCCCGCCGCGGAGATGCAGCGCTCGCTGCGCGACCTGCGCATCATCAACAAATACTTCGGCGGGATCGGCATGTACCGCAGGATGCTGCGCCGCTTCTCGCCGCGCTCGATCGTGGACATCGGCGCAGGGACGTGCGATCAGCTCGAGGCGCTGCGCGACGTGCCGCTGCGCGTCGGCGTCGACTTCAACATCGAGCATCTGCTGTATCTGCGCGATCGCTCGCGCGTGCACCGCGTCGTCGGTGACGCGCACCGGCTGCCGTTCCGCGACGGCGCGGTGGATCTCGTCACGTCGTCGCACTTCTTTCATCACTTCTCGCCGGACGAGAACGTCGGCATCCTCGGCGAATCGCTGCGGGTTGCGCGCGCCGTCGCGATGACGGACACGCGCCGCCACTACATCCCGCTCTACTTCATGGTCGTCCTCGGCGCACTGCGGCTCATCGGACGCATCACCGCATTGGACGGACCAGCCTCGGTGCGGCAGGGCTACACGATCGACGAGGTGCGTGCGCTGTCGGAAAAAGTGCCCGCCTCGAAACGCGAGCTCATTCGCCGCTGGCCGTTCCGCTGGGCGATTCTGTTGTGGAAGTAGCGATCATCGGCGCCGGTCCGGCCGGGTCCACGCTGGCCGCACTCCTCGCCGCGCGCGGCGTCGACGTCACGCTGTTCGATCGCGATCTCTTCCCGCGCGACAAGCTGTGCGGCGAGTTTCTTTCGTACGACGCGCTCCCCGTGCTCGAGCCCCTCGGCGTGCTGACCGCCATCGACCACGCCGGCGCGCCGCGCATCGCGCAGTGCCGCATCGTCGGCTCGCGGCGTACGTACACGTTCGCGTTTCCGCACGAGGCCCGCGGCGTCTCGCGGATGTTCTTCGACGACCTCCTGCTCCGCACCGCCGAAGCGCGCGGAGCGGCGCGACGTGACGGCGTGACGGTGAGCGAGTTGCCGAAGGCGAAGGTGATCGTCGGCGCGTGGGGACGCTGGGGACGTTTCGACCGCGAGCTGTCGCGATCCTTCGTCGCGGAGAAGGACCGCAACTTCGGCTTCAAGCGTCATTACCGCGGCCCGCAGAACGGCTCCATCGATCTCTACGCCTTCCGCCGCGGCTACCTCGGCGTGAACGCCGTCGAGGGCAACGTCACCAACATCTGCGGACTCGTGCACGGCAGCCGTCTGGCGGGACACAAGGGCCGCTGGGACGCATTCGTCGAGACCATTCGCGCGGAGGAGCCGCGGCTCGAGGAGTTGTACGCGGCGCACGAGCCGGCGCAGGAGCACTTCCTCTCCTCGGAGCCGGTGATCTTCCGCGCCCGCTCGGCCGTGGAAGGGGGCGTGTTCATGATCGGCGACGCGTCGGGCGTCATCGATCCGCTGACCGGCAACGGCATGGCCATGGCCATCCAGTCGGCACTGCTGGCCGCGCCGGTGATCCTGCGACTGGTGCAGGAGCCGTCGCGGCGCGCGGAACTGGAGAACGAGTATCGCCGGCGCCATCACGACTTCTTCGCGCCGCGCATCCGCTGGAGCCGCGCCGTGGCCGCGCTGCTCTCGCGTCCGCGCCTCCTCGACGCCGCGCTGGCGGCGACGCGGAGCGCGTGCATCGGGGAGACGCTTTTACGACGCACGCGCGTGTCGCGTGACGAAGTGGCCCGACTCGCGGACGCGTGGTTCTGCTAGAGTTTCCCGTGCTCATGGCTTCGCTTCCCGAGGGCGAGTTCCTGCTGCCGCTGTTCCCGTTGCCGAACCTCGTGTTCTTTCCGCACACGCGCCTGCCGCTGCACATCTTCGAGCCGCGCTACCGGCAGCTGGTCTCCGACGCGCTGGCGGGCGATCACCGTTTCGGCATCGTGCTGCTGCGTCCGGGCTGGGAGCCGGACTACTTCGGCACGCCGCCGGTCTATCCGTTCGGCACCGTCGGCACGATCGAGAAGGCCGTGCCGCTCGAGGACGGACGCTTCAACCTCGTCGTGCGCGGCGACGTGCGTTTCCGGATCCTCGAAGAAGTGTCGAAGGCGCCGTATCGCACCGCGCGCGTGATCGCGGAGCCGGAGCTCGCACGCGACGCGGAGAAGGCGTACGCGCAGCGTGAATGGCTGACCGATCTCTCGCGGCAGTATCTGCAATACCTCCCCGACGAGACGCAGGTGCCGGAGATCGAAGTGGTGGACCTCGACGCGCTGACGAACGCGCTGATCATGTCGCTCAACCTCGACGTCGAGGAGAAGCAGAAACTGCTGGAGCTGAGCGACGTCGCGGAGCGTGCCGAGGAGATCGGGACGGAGCTCTCGAACCGGATCGAGAGCCTTTCGTTTCTAGCGCCCTTCCGCCGTCCCGCCGACCCCAGCCACAACTGAAATCAGTTTCTCGCAGACGAGGTTCGCGCCCCAGAATCCTTCCAGCGTGTACCGGCCCGGCTCGAGCGCGTCGCCGACCTGCATCGTCACGGCACGCAGGCCACCGGCATCGTCACGGCGCGCGGTGCCGACTTCGTTGCCCTCGTCATCGACGACCCGCAGCGCCACCTGCAACCCTTCCGGCGCCTCGGCCAGCCACATCGTGAGGTACACCGACTCCCCTTGCCGGAACGCGCTCGCCGGCCTGGCCACCAGTTGATCCGCGCCGAGCTGCGATCCCGCCTCACAACGCGACAGCACCTTCGGCTGCAACACGAACTTCCCCGCGATGCGCTTTCCGGTGAGGTCCGTGCGCTGCCACACCGTCCGCTGCCCGAGCTGCGGACGCGCCGCCTGCGCCGGGGGTGCCTCATAACGGCAGGCCACGCACGCAATCGCGACGAGCAACAACAGAATGTGCTTCATCCGCCGAGTCTATAGGAGTGCGGCAGCGGCGGAGCTGCCGCTTTGGAGTACGCGCGCATATGAAGGTGGAGTGCCGCTCTCGCTCCGCAGCGAACTGGTAACGCATTGGACTCCACTCAGCGCAACTTGCACGCCCCCTCACCCGCCCTTCGGGCACCCTCTCCCCGCTCACCGCCCGCCCCACCGGGGGGCGGGCTGAAGCCACGCCCTACGTTCAGGTGCCTTTTCGTAAAATAGGTACATCGTCGCGGTGTCAGGTGCGGTGACCAACGAAGCTTTTGTATTGGGCGTGCTGCGTTACAGGCGCGCGAATAGGAAAGCGGCGGCGAAGGCCGCCGCACTCCATATATGACGCCGCCCCGCGGGCTGTACGCGCTGAGTGGGTGAACGTAGGGCGTGGCTTCAGCCCGCCCCCCCGGGCATACGCGCTAACTTTAGGCGAGCGCCGGCCCCTCATCCGCCTTCGGCACCCGTTCGACTCGCTGCGCTCGCTCAGGGCAGGCTCTTCTCCCCGAATCGCGGGGCGAAGGGCAACAAACTTCATTTCTCGCAGATTCTTGTTTGTTGCCCTTCTCCCCTCGTGAGGGGAGAAGGTGCCCAACGGGCGGATGAGGGGTTTTCGTTCGCGCAAAGTGAAGGACGTTGCTCCGTTTCACCGGTGCCAGACCAGGTCCGGCTGCCGCGCGAAGTCGAGGGCGATCTCCGGCGAGTACGTCACCCAGCCCTCCGGCGATTCGTAGCGCACGCGCAGCGCGAGGCCGGGGACGCCGGTGAGGCGGAAGCCGTCCGCGGGCCGGACGTCGTACGCCATCATCCCGCCGGCCACGACCACGCTCCAGCGCCCGTCGCGATACGGCGCGAAACGCCAGTGCAGCGTCTCGTCGCGATGGTGGAACTCCACGCGCAGCGGCGCACTCTCGCGGATCGACGAACAGTACGCGCGGGCCAGGTCGGGGATGCGCGCCGTGACCTCCGCAACTTCCCTCCGCGACGGGAGATATTCATAGATGCGCTTCCCCGTCAGTGCGGAACTGCAGAGATAGAGATCGTCGTAAAACCACCCCGCGCCGCGGGCCTGCTGCAGATGCTCTTCCTTAAGCCAGCGCAGCTCCGGCATCGACGACGGCGGGATGGCCGGACGCCGCAGCAGCGACGTGCCGTCGAGCGTCATGAACGCGCGCGCCTCGCTGCTCATGCGCATCGCGCTGGTGTACTCGCGCCGCCATTCCTGGCGATTGGCCACGATGACCGCGACCGCCGCCGTCGCCAGCAGCGCGTAACGCGCGTTCGGCGTCAGCTTCGCGACGCCGAGGGTGAAGACGACGCAGAACCAGAGCCAGGGCAGCACCGCGTACCAGGGCTGCATCGCCTTCGACACGGGGACGATCGGCGCGACCACGAAGAGCAGTGTCACGCCGGCGAAGAGCAGCGCCTGCCGCGTGCGGACCGCACGCGCGATGCCGATCGACATCAGGCCGACGCACACCAGTCCCACGCCGATGCCCGCCCCCGCGAATGCCAACACGATCTTCAGCGGCAGCGTCGCCAGGAGCTGCGGGATGTCGCCCGGCCCGATGGCCCAGCCGTAGCCGCCGAAGATCGTCCCGATCACTTTGTAGCGCCAGACGAAGTAGACGCCGAGCGCGATCGTGTGGAGCAGCAGATGGCGAGCGCGCACGCGGAACGTGCTCTCCGGCAGGAACAGCAGCAGGAGCGGCAGCGGCGCCGCCACGACCTTGGCCAGCATGGCCCCGAAGTAGAGCAGCGCCGAGAGCGCTTCCAGTCCGATCGAGCGGCGGCGGAACGCGAGCACGTAGACGATGGTGGCGAGCGTGCCGAGGAGGATCGCCTCGAGGTAATGCACCACCATCAGCTGCGTGGCGAAGGCGCAAAGCGGCGGTCCCGCGGCGAACACCAGCGCGCCGCCGAGGGCCGGGACCGTGTCGACGTAGAGCCGCAGGGCGAAGAAGACCGCCACGACGCAGATGGCCAGCAAGGCGAGCTGGATGCGGTACCAGTGATCGGGATCGAGTCCGGCGAAACGGAGCATCGTCTCGTACGTGGCGATGAGCAGCGGCGTGAAGAATTGCTGCGGCCAGATGTCGGCCATGGTGAAGGCGTCGGTCCATCGCCGCACGAGACTGACGTGGAGATTCCACGGGTCGTCGTACGTCCACCAGAGTCGCGTCACCTTCCGGTAAAGGACGGCGACCACGCCCAGCAGGAACAGCACCGATGCGGACGGCTTCACAGTTTGGTCAGACATAGAATGCGCCTGTGCCGTCCGAATCGCTACCGTGGCGTTCGTTTACCTACCCTCTGAACGTCTTCATGCACATCCTCACGCACGAGGAAGGCGAGGTCCGCTACCTCCATTACGGCGTCTTCGAGCATGAAAACGACGCGCTGCTGACCGCGCAGGAGCGCTCGACGGAGCTGCTGCTGGCCCGCCTCCCCCCGCCGCCTGCGCGTCTCCTCGAAGTGGGCATCGGCCTCGGCACCACCCTCCGCCGCCTGCTCTCCCTCGGCTACGAAGCCGAGGGGATCACGCCGGACGAACATCAGATTCGGATGGCAGGTCCCCTCCCTGTTTCGTGCTCGCCCTTCGAGACCTTCGATCCCGGCCGCACCTACGACGCGATCGTGTTCCAGGAGTCGGCGCAGTACATCCACCCGCAGTCCCTCTTCGCACGCGCCGCGGTGCTCGCGCCGCGCGTGGTCGTGCTGGACGAGTTCGCATTGGAGCCGGTCGACGGACTGCATCCGCGCGACGAGTTCCTCGCCGCGGCGGCGCAGCACGGCTTCACCGTCACCGAAGAGGTCGATCTTTCGAGACAGGCCGCGCCGACGATGAATTACTTCACCGATCGCATCCCCGCCTATCGCGAACGCCTCATCGCCGACCTCGGCCTGACCGGTCAACAAGTTGACGAGCTCGTCGTCAGCGGCGCGAAGTACCGCGAGCGGTACGCAAACGGCATTTACGGCTACCGGTTGTTCTCGCTTCTTGGAAAGGAAGACCCGTGCTCCGGAATGCCATCCTCTTCGCCGCTCTCACCCTGACCGCACTTCCCGCGGTCTCGCAGTCGCTGCTCATCGAGACTCTCGCCGGCCCAACCACGGGCGGCGGCCACGCCGACGGAACCGGCGCCAACGCGCGCTTCTCCGCGCCGCGTGCAATCGCCGCGGACAACGCGGGCAACTTCTACGTCGCCGACACCGGCAACCACGCCATCCGCAGAGTGACGTCCGCGGGCGTGGTGACGACGCTCGCCGGCGAGCCCGGCGTGGCCGGCTTCAGCGACGGCACCGGCCCGGCCGCGCACTTTCGCTTCCCCGCCGGCATCGCGTACGACCCGTTCCGCGACGTGCTCTGGGTCTCGGACAAGGACAATCACGTCATCCGCCGCGTGACGCTCGGCGGCACGGTGACGACGATCTCCGGCCTCCCCGGCGTGTTCGGCTCGGCCGACGCCCGCGGCACCGACGCACGTTTCGCCTTTCCGCGCGGACTGGTGGTCGGCAATGATGCCGAGATCTACGTCGCTGACACGAGCAATCACGTGATCCGCAAGGTGTCGGAGGACGGCACGGCAATCACGTTCGCCGGCACGATGCTCTCCGCCGGCACGAACAACGGCACCGCCGCCGCCGCCCGCTTCCACTTCCCCTCGGACGTCGCCCTCGACCCGACCACGGGCAACTTCTACGTCGCCGACTTCGGCTCGCATCGCATCCGCCGCATGACGCCGGCGGCGGTGGTGACGACGGTCGCGGGCAACACCGCCGGCGATCGCGACGACACCGGTTCTGCCGCGCTGTTCAACGGGCCATGGGGGCTGGACGTCGATCCGGCCGGCAATGTCTTCGTCGCCGATCAGGAGAATTTCAAGGTGCGGCGCGTCACGCCCGCGGGCGTGGTCACGACCGTCGCCGGACCAGCTGGCCTGAGCTATCCCTCCGGCGTCACGCGCGGCAGCGACGGCGCGATGTACATCACCGAGGCGCTGAATCATGTGGTGCGGAGACTCTCCGGCGGTTTGGTGACGCTCGTCGCCGGCTCGCTGCCGCAGCCGGGGAGCATGAACGGTACAGCCACCGCGGCGCGGTTCAACTATCCGTACGGAGTCGCGGTCGACGCCGCGGGGAACGTGTACGTCGCCGAGACGACCCTGGTGCGCAGGATCACGCCCGCCGGTGTGGTGTCGACGATCGCGGGCGGATTCTCCCTCGCCTCCGGCATCGCCGTCGGGCCCGACGGGAATCTCTACGTCGCCGACAACGGCGCGGGTCAGGTGTATCGCGTCACGCCCGCCGGCGCCGTGACGAGTGTGGCCGCGGTGACGACGCCGTGGGGCATCGCCGCGGACTCGGCCGGCTTCCTCTACGTGGCCAGTCTCGCCACGCACCGCATCCAGATGATCGACCCGAACGGGACGGTCTCGACCCTGGCCGGCAATCGTCAGGGCTACTTTGACGGCACCGGCGACGACGCACGCTTCTCGTTCCCGACCGGCGTCGCCGTCGACGCCGCGCGGAATGTCTACGTGACGGACTGGGCGAACAACGTCGTGCGCCGCATCACGCCCGCCGGCGTGACGACGACATACGCCCGCGGCTTCACCGGCCCGAGCGGCATCGCCTCCGACGCGTCCGGCAACCTCTTCGTCTCCGACTACGACCACGTGATCCGCCGCGTGACCACCAACGGCACCGTCACGATCGCCGCCGGTCTCCCCGGCTCCCCCGGCAACGTGAACGGCGTCGGCACCCGCGCCCGCTTCGCCTACCCCGACGGCCTCGCCCTGACCTCGACCGGCCGCCTCGTGATCGCCGACCCCTTCAACCACGCCATCCGCATCGGGACGCCTTTCACCGGAGGCCGCCGCCGTGCAGCGCGTCACTGACGGTTGCCACAGGGAACGACGGGAGGCCTCCGGCGGGCCGGTGCGACCGGCG
>DASVSV010000237.1:0-4459 GCA_036387915.1 Thermoanaerobaculia bacterium | reverse complement strand
TCCTTTACGCCTGCTGGAAGAGTCGCACCGCCTACGACGAAACTCGCTACCTCAAGCAGCTCGCCCTGCGAGGCTCATCTCTCGCCACGGCTGCCGCCTGACTTGACACGGAGGCTCAGATGTCCGGAGGCCTCCCGGTCGTCTCTCCTACGCCAGGTTCAGCGCCGGCGCAGGCAGCGAGATCGCGTCCCAGGCGGGGCCGTGATCGCCGAGCATGGTTACGAACGCCTCCACCAGCGTCGAGTCCCACTTGCCACCCGAGGCCTCGCGGCGCAAGGTCGAGAGCGCGGCTTCGTGGCTGAGCGGGGCGGGGCGGTAGGAGCGGTGCGAGGTCAGCGCGTCGTAGGCGTCGACGATCGACAGCAGGCGCACCTCGTACGGAATGGCGTCGCCGCGCAGACCGTCGGGATAGCCGCGGCCGTCGTAGCGCTCGTGATGGTGGCGGATGAGCTGCAGCACCGCGGAGAGCGTCGTCAGCGGACGGACCATCTCCTCGCCGATGACCGGGTGATCGACCACGCGGAGGAACTCGTCGCGCGTGAGCGGGCCGCGTTTGTTGAGCAGGTTTTCCGGGACGGCGATCTTGCCGATGTCGTGCAGCAGGCCCGCGGTGCGGATGCGCTCGGCCGCGTCGTGGCCGAGGTTGACGTGGAGGGCGAACTTGCGGGCCAGGTCGCCGACTCGCTGGGAGTGGCCGCGCGTGTAGCGGTCCTTGGCTTCCAATGCGAGCGCGAGCGCGCAGATCACGTTCTGCGTCTGTTCGAGGTCCGCGTGGTACTCGCGGATGCGCAGCAGCGAATGGATGCGCGTCACCAGCTCGAGCCGGTTCAGCGGATAGTGGATGAAGTCGTCCGCGCCGGCAACGATGGCTTCCTGACGCATGCCGTTGTTGCGATGCGACGTCAGCACGATGACCGGGAGGAACTCCCATCGCGGATCGGCGCGCAGCGCGCGCAGCGTCGACGTGGCCTCGGCCTCGCCGGCCAGGAAATCGAGCAGGACCACGTCCGCTCCTTCCCGCTCCAGCACCGCGAAGGCCTCGGCGCCGGTGTGCGCCATGCGCAGCTCCATGTTGGCGCCGGAGAGCGTGGCCGCGACCAGCTCGCGGTTCATGTCGTTGTCGTCGACGCAGAGCAGCCGCGCTTTCGGCGGCACGCGCGGACGCATGTGCTTCGACGTGACCGCCTTCGGCTCGCCGTCGTTCAGGGCGGTCGTAAAGAACTTGACCAGCTCCGGCGAGAAGGCGCCGCTGCCCGCCTCGGCCACCACCTGGGCCATGGCCTCGGCTTCGGTGAGATTGCTCTCGTGATGGATCTCGTCGAAGCGGTTGGCGATCGAAACGATCTGCGCCTCGAGCGGGATCTCGTCGCCGCGCAGCCCGTCCGGATAGCCAGTGCCGTCCCACCGCTCGTGATGCGAGCGGACGATGGGGACGAACTGGCGGAAGGTGATCATCGGCTCGAGGATCGACGCACCCATGCGCGTGTGATCCGCGACGCGGCCGCGCTCTTCGTCCGTCTCGGGTGAGGTCGTGAGGAGATGGTCCGGCACGCCGATCATGCCGACGTCGTGCAGCATCGCCCCCTTGACGACGATCTCTTTCTCGACCGGCGAGAAGCCGAGCTTGTCGCAGAGATGCCCGGCGTACGCGGCCACGCGATGCACGTGCCCGCTCGTGCGCGGGTCCTTGCTCTCCAGCGCGCCGGTGAGCGTCATGATGATGCTCTCGCTCGAGTCGAGCTCCTTGCGCAGGTTGCGGATGCGGATCAGCGAGCGGATGCGCGTGCGCAGCTCGTCGCGGTTGATGGGCTTGTTCAGGAAATCGTCCGCGCCCGCTTCGAGCGCCGCGATCTTGTCGTCCGTGCCGGTGAGCGCGGTCAGCATCAGGATGGGGATGGTGCGGCCGGCGGGGGAGCTCTTGATCAGACGGCAGGCCTCGTAGCCGTCCATGTTCGGCATCATCACGTCGAGGACGATGATCGACGGGTTGTGGCGAGGGTAGAGCTCGACGGCCTCGCGGCCGTCGCGCGCCAGCACGACCTCGTAGCCCCAGCTCCAGAGATACTCTTCCAGCAACTGCAGGTTCTGCTCGTTGTCATCGACAGCGAGCACGACATCTCGCTCGACGGCTGGTGCGTCAACGGCAGGGTTGGACATGGATTTTTGGCCCTATTGCGTGCGGATGAGTGGCGGATTTTAGAACATCTCCGCCTGCGGCGGCGGATAGATCACGCGGTCGCTCTCGATCCGGGCCATTTTGCTGAGCACGTGCGGCTGCGCGGAACCGGGTCCGATGATGTGGATGACCTCCACTCCGCGGCGCACGAGCTCGTCCGCCAGCAGGTTGCGATGGCAGCGCCACGGCACCGCCTCGGCGCACATGACGGCAGTGGCGTGCTCGCTGTCGAGCAGACGGTCCACGGCGGCCTGGAAGGGCGCCGTGCCCATGTAATCGGCGTATCCGCGGAACTGCGGGTTCTCCCAGGCGGCGTTCGGCGAATTCTTCGCCGCACTGCGGCGTCCGCCAAGGTCTTCGAAATGCTCGTAGACGAGCGGCAGCGACCGCTCCAGCGACTCGCGCGAAAAGTGTGGATAGCGGCGCGAGCCGGGATAACGCCGCACGTCCGCGAGCCGCGTCACGCTGTGGTCACGAAGCAGGAATACGAGCTCGTCCAGGGTGCGCGTGGAATGGCCGATCGTGTAGATTCGATTCATAAGACAGCTCGCGGCTCCAAGCTCGCAGCTCGCAGCGGATCTCCCTGCGAGCTTAGAGCTGCGACCTCCGTCAATGGCCACTTACTACTCCGAACACGCGCAGCAGCTCAAGCGGGACCTCGCACGCGAGATCCCGGTCGACGCGTTGCGCGAGCTGCATCGCAAGCGGCCGCTGCTGCATGCGCTGGTGGCGTTCCTCAACTTCGCGGCGTTGATCGCGAGCGGGATCGCCATCGTGCAGCTCGACCGCTGGTATCTCTGGCTGCCGTTCGCGTTCGTGGCCGGGTTCGCGGTGTTCAACGGCACGGTGCTGCTGCACGAAGTGGTGCACCGCGCCGTGCTCGAGAAGGCGTCCGAGCGCGGCTACCGCATCCTCGGATTGCTCTACGCGATCCCCAGCGGTATCTCGTCATCGCAGTTCACGCGCTGGCACCTCGACCATCACGCCGGCCTCGGCTCCGACGAAGAGGACCCGAAGCGTCACTACCTCTCGCCGAAGATCAACGCGCGCTGGCTGAAGATCCTTTACTTCACGCCCGCGCTCTTCCCGATCTACTTCCGCGCCGCGGCGCAGGAGACGAAGTCGTACGAGCCGGAACTGCAGTCGCGCATCAAGCTCGAGCGGCTCGGGTCCGTGGCGTTTCATCTTTCGGTGCTCGGCGCGATCGCGTTCTTCGGCGGCTGGGCCATCGCCTGGAAGCTGTACGTCGTCCCGGTCTTCTTCGTCTTTCCGGTCGCCTTCGCCCTGAACCGTCTCGGCCAGCATTACGACATCGACCCGGCCGATCCGGCCAAGTGGGCGACGCTGGTCAAGGGCTCGTGGTTCTGGGACCGCGCGTTTCTTTATTCGAATTACCACCTCGAGCATCACTACTTCCCGGGCGTGCCGTTCTACAACCTGCCGCGCCTGCAGAAGCTCCTGACGCCGTTCTACGAGAAGCGCGGCATCACGCCGCACGGCTACGGCGATCTGGTGTGGGGCTACCTCGTGCGCAATCACAAGCCGCACACGTTGTGGGAAGAACAAAGAGCGGTCGGAGCGCCCGCAGTCTCGACGTCTGAATGATTCGCAGAGTCGCGGCCGCCCTGCTGTTCGCGGCGCTCCTCGCCTCCGGCGCCCGGCTCCCGATCCTCCGCCTCCTCCTGCCGCCGCATCGTCCCGCTGACGCTCCCGCGCCGTACGGCGCCCTGCACCGTTGGCCGCTGCGCTGGATGAACGATCCCACGCCGCCGGAGCTGCTGCATTTCTTCCGGACCATCCGCGCGCAGACGAAGCCCGGCGAACGCATCGCGCTGGTCCTGGCGCCGCCGTACGACGGCATGGGCTACATGTACTGGCGTGCCAGCTACGAGCTCACCGGCCGCCCCATCCTGCTGCCGGTGACGATCGTCCCGCCCGATGACGCCGACGCGATCGCGATCTGGGACACGACGTTCGAACATCCGCGCTTCGAGCAGAAGTGGCTCGACGGCAAAGGCGCGCTGTTGAGGCGGAAGCCATGACGCCGCTGATCCTCCTCGCGGTGTTCCTCTACGGAATCCCGATCGCACTCGCGGTCGACGCGCGACTGCGCGGCGCGGCGCTCGCCGGGACGGCGTTTCTGCTCGGCCTCGGCACGATCACGCTGCACATGTTTGCGCTGTCGGCGTTGGGGATCCCGTGGACGAGAACCTCGGTACTGTTGGCCCTCGCGCCACTGTTCATCCTCGCCACGATCGTCGCCAAACGTAGGGCGTGGCTTCA
>DASVSV010000236.1:0-12386 GCA_036387915.1 Thermoanaerobaculia bacterium | reverse complement strand
GGAACTCCGAGGAACTCGACGTGACGCGCATCGCCTGCTTCTACGTCCCGATGTTCCCGCTGGCCGCGCGGCTCCGCAGCGAGCCGGAGCTGCTGCAGGAAGCGGTGGCCATCGTCGAGGGGAACGGTAACAGCGCCCATGTCGTCGCGGCCACGCGCCGCGCGCGGACGAAAGGAATCCGTCCCGGACTCTCGCTCGCGCAGGCGCGCTCGATCCTGCCGAAGCTGATCGCGCGCGGACGCGACGCGGAGTGCGAGCGCACCGCGCAGGAAGCGCTGTTCGAGGCGGCGGAATCGTTCTCGCCGCGCGTTGAGGATGCGGGCGAAGGCGTGGTGTACGTCGACATCGCCGGCATGTCGCGCCACTACGACAACGAGCTGGATCTCGCACGCTCGGCCATGCGCGCCGCGGACGGCATCGGTCTGCCCGCGCGCGTCGGCATCGCCGCGAGCAAGCTCGCCGCGCGCGTGGCCGCGGAACTGCCGAAGTCGCCGACGGTCGTCGATCCGGGAAAGGAATCGGAGTTCCTCGCGCCGCTGCCGCTGGCGCGTCTCACGCCGCAACTCGACGCGGCGTCGACGCTCACTCGCTGGGGCATCGGCTCGATCGGCGAGCTGGCCTCACTTCCTGAGTCCGAAGTGGCCTCACGCCTCGGCGAGCTCGGTCGCGAGCTGCACTACGCCGCGCGCGGCATCGATCCGCGTCCGCTGATCCCGCGTCCGCTGCCGCCCGACTTTCGCGAAGGAATGGACCTGGAGTGGCCGCTGGTCGCGCTCGAGCCGTTCCTCTTCATCGCCAGCGCCGCGCTCGACCGTTTGGCGAAGCGGATGGAGCTGCAGGGCTTCGCGTGCAAGCGTCTGGAGCTGACGATGACGCTCGAACCGGACGGCTTCGCCGCGCGCGCGATCGACCTCCCCGCACCGACGCGCGACGTGAAAACGATGCTCACGCTGCTGCGTCTCGATCTCGAGAAGGCGCCCCCCGGCGCGCCGGTGATCGGTTTCACGCTGGTCGCGCATCCCGACCGCCCGCGCCGCGCGCAGCTCTCGCTCTTCGGCCCCGCCGCGCTGTCGCCGGAGAAGCTCGCCACGACCATCGCCCGCCTGGTCTCGCTCCTCGGCGACGGCCGCGTCGGGATGGCCATGGCCGTCGACGGTCACCTCCCCGAGCGCTACGCCGTCGGCGACTACGCTCCCCCGCCACCGCCCACCACCCGCGCCGCCCCCGAGAAAAGCCGCGGCCTCCTGGCCGTGCGCGTTTTCCGTCCGCCCATCCCCGTCGCAGTGAGAACGCGCCAAGCCGATGGCGAGACCCAGATCGCCGCGATCGAAGGGGAAGGCGACCTCACCGGAAACGTGCGCACGTCGTCCGGGCCGTGGCGCGTCGAGTCGTCGTGGTGGACCGACGCACCGGCCGCCCGCGAGTACTGGGATGTCGAGCTCGAAGGCGGCGGCGTGTACCGCGTCTACGAAAACGCGTCGACGAACGGCTGGTTCGTCGACGCGCGCTACGACTGAGCTCTCACTGCGCCCATGCAAAGGGAACGACCGGGGGCCTCCGGCGGGCCGGTGCGACCGGCAGCGCTTGTTGGCGTAGCCTGAATGCACGCCTGTCTACGGAACACGTGTTTGCGCGACGACTAGGCCTACTAAGCGCTGCCGGTCGTACTCTCTTGCGTGGGCGTCGTGTAAGCGAGGGACAGGCAATCGTGCCTGTCCCTCCATCATTCATGCGACGTTTACTTGGCGTGATTCACGGCATGCCCGCGCACCGTCGCTCCTTCGAGCGCCGCGAAGTTGAGCGAGGCGAAGTTGACGGCCGGGAACATCAGCGTGCAGGGCGAGACGTCGCTCGGTCCGGCGCTGGTGAGATTGCCTTCCGCGCAGTTCGAGTAGTGGTGATGCGCACCCATGAGGTGTCCGATCTCGTGCGCGAAAACCTCGGCCGTCGCGTCGACGTTCGGGTTGAGGCCGAGCGAGTTCAGCGTGCCGGTCTGGCCGGTGGTCGGGTTCTCGATGTTGCGGATGTCGCTGACCACGAAGAACGACGTGTCATCCCAGCGGACGCCGCCGATGCAGTCGGCCTGGCCGACCACCGTGCCGGCGTCGGCCGTGGCACCCTGCATGGTCTTGTTGGTGAAGACGCCGACCAGGTCGATCCCCTTCGGCGGCTTGCCGCCAACGGTGTTCTTTCCTGCCTGGATCAGTTGATCCGAGATGGTGGTCGTGTACGCGACCGTCTTCGTTCCCTTGAGGACGAGGTCGATGTTCAGCGGCTTGTACGACTCCGCCGCGCGGGTCATGAGCTGCTGCGCGACCGCGGCATCCGTTCCGTCCAGCAGAAGCAGGACCGAGAGCTCCACGCGCTCGCCGCTGTCCAGGACCGGCACGGCGATGTTCTCCGGAATGACCTCGAGGCACTCGCGCACCGTGTCGACCGGCTGCTTGCGCGTCGCCTGCGCGACGCCGGAGTACGACGAGCCGGGATTGATGATGTACGGCTGCACGCGCACGTCGAAGTAGGCCGAACCGCTGTTCTCGATCACGGCCGACTCATAGCCGTCAGCGTCGGCATCGCTCGCGACCTGCACGCCCTTGTCGTTGTAGACGTAGAGATCGTAGTCATCGGCCTCGAAGCCCTGCGCGGGCGCGATGGCGATGAGCACCTGCTTCACGCCCGAGGCCACGGTCAGACGGAAACTGTCGCAGACGGGCTGGCCGAGGTCGCACGGGACCTGTTTGACCGCACCGCCGGTCGTGGCGACATTGGGAGCGTAGAACGGGCCTCCGGCCCAAACGGTCTCTTCCTTCTGGCCTCCGAGACTGCCTTCGGCCGGGTTGGCGGCCGCCGCGGAAAAGGTGAACACCCCAAGGACGACCAGAACGACCAGGTGGAAAATTTTGCTCGACTTCATGACATTGCCTCCTTCTCTCTCTTCAACATCCGGGAAGGCGCTAAGTCAATGATGCGCTGAGTGTTACGCTTGGTTCTCAGCCTCACGGTTCTGCACCCCTGCCCCGGCAGATTCCCTTTTGGTAGTATCACTACCTCTGTCGGTTAGCGGAGACAGCAATCGTAATGCCAATTTAGTAGCGGTACGACCACCAAGGGAACTCAGCGGCCTTGCGGCGTTGGCTCGTCGCTCTCGACCATCTCCTCGACGAGCACGCCGTCGCGGATGATCACCAGCGGAGTACCGGTGCGGCGCGCGATCTCGCGAGCGCGCTGCGCCGCGCGCAGCAGCGCTCGCGGAGCGGCCTGCATGACCGCGTCGGGCAACTGCGATTTCAGATCGTCATCGCTCATCGTTCAATACTGTAGCCCGCGCAGCGGGCGACAGTATGAACGTCACTCCACATCCGCTCCTCGTAGAACTTTGCCTCCCCCGCACTTCCGAGGAACAATCGTTCCTGCTTGAGCGGACGCAAACCGACGCGGGATCTGGACGCGCTGCACATCACCCACAACCCTCCGGGCGCGGAGAAGGAGAAGGTGAAGCAGCGCGCGGGTGGTGTGCCGCTGTCCGGCGAGTACGACCACCTCGAGTACGTGCCCGAGCAGTGGGGCGGGACGTATCGCGAGGAAGAGCCGCCGGCGCCGGCGAGGCGCAAAGGCGGCAGGCCGAAAGGGCGTCCGTACGCGGAGCTGCGCGCCTCTTCCGCCTTCTCCTTTCTCGACGGCGCGTCGCTGCCCGAGGACCTCATGTATCACGCGGCGGAGCACGACCTCCCCGCGATGGCCCTCGTCGACACGAACGGCGTCTACGGCGCTCCGCGCTTCTTCACCGCCGCGAAGAAGACCGGCGTGCGCGCGCTGATGGGCGCGGAGTTGATCGTGGACGACGTGCAGCGCGTGAGCGTCCTCGTCGAGAGTCGCACCGGCTACAAAAACCTCTGCAAGCTGATCACCGCGGGCGCGCTCAAACATCCCAAAGGGCACGCGCGATACGACTGGAAACTGATCGAGCAATACGCGGACGGCCTGCACTGCCTCACCCGCGCCGACGACGCCACGGTGCACAAGCTCAGTGGCATCTTCAAAGGGCGCACACACCTCGAATTACAGCGCCACTTCCGCCGCGACGAGGAGCATCACAACGTCCGCCTCGTCGATCTCGCGAAGAAGCTGCGTCTACCCCTCGTAGCGACGAACGGCGTCCGCTACGCGCGTGCCGAAGACAAAGAGCTCCACGACATCCTGACCTGCATCCGCGAAGGGCGGAACGTCGACAGCGCCGGCCAGCTCCTCGGTATCAACCGCGAGCGCCACATCAAGAGCGCGGAAGAGATGACCCGCCTCTTCGCCGACCTCACCGAGGCCATCGACGGCGCGTGGGAGCTCGCGAATACGCTCGAGTTCACGCTGGCCGATCTCGGCTACCAGTTCCCCGACTACCCGCTCCCGCCCGGCGAGACCAACGACTCGTACCTCCGCAAGCTCACCTGGAACGCGGCCACCGTGCGCTTCCGGCCGCTCACCGCGAAGGCGCAGGCGCAGCTCGAGAAAGAGCTGAACATGATCGAGAAGCTCGAGCTGGCGGGCTACTTCCTCATCGTCTGGGACATCGTGCAGTTCTGCGCGCGCGAGAAGATCCTCGTGCAGGGCCGCGGCTCGGCCGCCAACTCCGCGGTCTGTTTCGCCCTCGGCATCACCGCCGTCGATCCGGTGAAGATGGAGTTGCTGTTCGAGCGCTTTCTTTCCGAGGAGCGCGGCGAGTGGCCGGACATCGACCTCGACCTCCCGTCGGGGAGCCAGCGCGAGAAAGTGATCCAGCACGTCTACCAGCGCTACGGCCAGTACGGCGCGGCCATGACGGCGAACGTCATCACCTATCGCGACCGCTCCGCCGCGCGCGAAGTCGGCAAGGCCCTCGGCTTCTCGCTCGAGCAGGCCGACAAGCTCTCCAAGACCGTCAGCACGTGGCACTTCGGCGAGATCCGCGAGAAGCTGGAGAACCTGCCCGAGCAACTCGCGCTGAGCGGCTTCGATCCCGACGACCTGCGCGTGCAGCACTTCATGCGGCACTACCTGCAGATCCAGAATCTGCCGCGCCACCTCGGCCAGCACTCCGGCGGAATGGTGCTCGCCAAAGGACGCCTCGACGAAGTGGTCCCGCTCGAGCCGGCGTCGATGCCGGGCCGCGTCGTCATTCAGTGGGACAAGGAAGACTGCGCCGATCTCGGCATCATCAAAGTCGACCTCCTCGGACTGGGCATGCTGGCCGCGATCGAGGAATGCCTGCCCATCATCCGCACGTGCGAAGGTAAAGAAGTTGACCTTGCCCATCTCCCGCAGGACGACCCTGCGGTCTACAAGATGCTGAACGAGGCCGACACGGTCGGACTGTTCCAGGTCGAGAGCCGCGCCCAGATGGCGTCACTGCCGCGCAACGCGCCGAAGTGTTTCTACGACATCGTCATCCAGGTGGCGATCATCCGTCCGGGGCCGATCGTCGGCGGCATGATCAAACCGTTCTTCGACCGGCGTCGCGGACAGCTTCCGGTCGAGTACGCGCATCCCTGTCTCGAGCCGATCCTCAAGCGCACCCTCGGCGTGCCGCTGTTCCAGGAACAGCTCCTGCGCATTGCCATGGTGGCTGCGAACTTCACCGGCGGTGAGGCGGAGGAGCTCCGCCGCGCGATGGGCTTCAAGCGTTCGATGGAGCGGATGGCGGAGATCGAGAAGCGCCTGCGCGACGGGATGACGAAGAACGGCATCGGTCTGGAGGCGCAGGAACAGATCGTCAAGTCCATCACCTCGTTCGCGCTCTACGGCTTCCCCGAGTCGCACGCCGCCAGCTTCGCGCTGATCGCGTACGCGAGCGCGTACCTCAAGGCGCGCCATCCGGCACCGTTCTACATCGCCCTGCTCAACGCGTGGCCGATGGGTTTCTACCACCCGGCGACATTGATCAAGGATGCGCAGCGCCGCGGCGTGAAGGTGCTGCCCGTGGACGTGAACAAGTCCGGCTGGAAGTGCCGCTGGGAAGACGGCGCGGTGCGCCTCGGCCTGCGCTTCGTCAAAGGACTGCGCGGCGAGTCCGGCCTGCGCGTCGAGGCGGCGCAGCCGTATACGTCCGCGGACGATCTCGCGCGGCGCGCGCGTCTGCGTGACGATCAGCTGACCAAGCTCGCCTACGCCGGAGCGCTGTCGTCCTTCGGCATGACCCGCCGCGCCGCGCTCTGGCAGGCCGCCGAAGCGGCGCGCGACGCGGGCGAGCTCTTCGAGCGGGCCGCGCCGAAGAAGAAGCAGTCCCCGCTCCCCGACATGTCCCGTCTCGAAGAAACGATGGCCGACTACAACGCGATGGAACTGACCACCGGTCATCACCTGATGGAACACTACCGCCCGCAGCTCACCCGCGACGGCATCCTCTCCGCCGCAGAACTGAAGAACGTGCCGAACGGCAGCCACGTCGCCACCGCCGGCGCGGTCATCGTCCGCCAGCGCCCCGGCACCGCCAAAGGCTTCGTCTTCCTCACGCTCGAAGACGAGACCGGCCTCTCGCAGGCCATCGTCAACCCGCAACTCTTCGCCGAGCAGCGCACCACGATCCTCACCAACTCCGGCCTCATCGTCGAAGGAATCGTCCAGAACCAGGAAGGCCAGGCCTCCGTCCGCGCCGAACGCCTCTTCCCCCTCTCCGGCATCCACGAGATGCCGAGCTACGACTTTCACTGAGAACGCAACGAAAGACGACCGGGGGCCTCCGGCGGGCCGGTGCGACCGGCGGCGCTTAGTGAGGCCATGTCGTCGCGCAAAGACGTGTTTTGTAGACAGCGCGTGCGGTCAGGCTAGGCCAACAAGCGCCGCCGGTCGCACCGGCCCGCCGGAGGCCTCTCGTCGTCTCCCTTGCGTCGCTCCAATGCGAGCAGTCTCTGAGTACGCCGTACAATCCGCTCATGAGCACGTCTCCCATCGTGCAGCTGCCCGTCGGCGAGACGCCGGCGGCGCAGCCGCGCGGGCCTCGGATGCAGTGGGAAGAGGTCGCGGCGTACGCGATCGTGCTCGCCGCGGTGTTCTTCGTGTTGTGGCAGCACCTCGTCTCCGCGCTGATCGTGGGGCTGGCGCTCTATCTGATTCTCGATCGCGTCAGCGAGCGGTTTCAGGGACGGATGTCGCGCGGGATCGTGCGGCCGCTGGCGCTGCTCACCGTCACCACCGTCCTGGCCGGCATCATCGCCGCGGCCATCGCGCTGCTCGTGACCATGCTCCGCCGCGGCGCCGGCAACGTGCCCGAGATGATGGAGCAGATGGCCGACATTCTGGGATCGGTGCGGCTCTGGCTCGGCGGCGTGGGGCGGTCGTTCATCCCCGAGGTCATGACCGACGCGGAAGACTTCAAGGCCACCGTGCAGGCGTGGTTGAAGACGCACGCGCAGAGCCTGCGCGCGGGCGGGCTCTGGCTCGGCATCGGGCTGGTGCACATGATCATGGGCGTGCTGCTGGCGGTGCTGGTGTTCTTCCGCCACGTCACCCACCACGACGACGAGGCGCGCGGGCCGCTGGCGCGGCAGCTCGTGGACAAGGTCGACCGTTTCGCGCATGCCTTCGGACGGGTGGCCACGGCGCAAGTGAAGATCTCCGCGGTCAACACCGTGCTGACCGGCATCTACCTGCTGGTGATCCTGCCGCTGTTCGGGATCCGCGTGCCGTTCGCGACCACGCTGGTCGTGATCACATTCCTCTGCGGCCTGATCCCCGTCCTCGGCAACCTGATCTCGAACACCGTCATCACCATCCTCTCCATGGGCGTCTCCATCGGCACGGCGGCCGCGTCGCTGGCTTTCCTGGTGATCATCCACAAGCTCGAATACCTCATCAACTCGCGCATCGTCGGCGGCGAAACCGACTCGCAGGCGTGGGAGATTCTGCTGGCCATCATCATCGGCGAGGCCGCTTTCGGCGTCGGCGGAGTCGTACTGGCGCCGATCATCTACGCCTTCATCAAACGCGAGCTGCGCGACCGTGCACTCGTTTGAGGGCATAATGCTTCGCGAGAGGTCCTGATGCTTTCAATCGTGAGACGGGTGTCGGTGCTGTGCGCGCTGATGGCGGCGCTGACCGCGAGCGCGCAGCGCGGACTGGTAGTCGCGGGCGCGGTGTTCGAAGACCGCATGTCGCTGGCGGTGCGGCCGCACTTCATCGGTGCGGAAGGTGTGTCGGTGCGGCTCTATCGCGGCGACCGCACGCCGGTGGCGACGACGAAGACCGATCGCGCCGGCATGTATGTGTTCAACGTCGACGGGCCGGGCGACTACGTCGTCACCGTCGACTCGCGTTCGTTCCATGCCGAGGCCTGGCCGGAGCAGACCTTCGGCCCGGCGGGATCGCTGTGCGGCCATCCGGAGCGCGGCACGATCACCACACTCTATGAAGGTCCCTGCTTCGGCGGACGGACCACCACCGGCTCCGACGACGCGAGCACGCTCGCGACGGCCGAGCACATCGCGCAGATCACCGTCCGCGAGTCGCAGACCGACGTCGACTTCGCCTTCAGCTACGACGTGGTGGTCTCGACCGCCGACGCCACCCGCGGGCAGGGAACGCTGCGCCAGTACCTCACCAACGCCAACGCCAAAGCCGGCCCGAACCACATGCGCTTCGTGCCGGTCGTGCGCGCGCCCGTGCAGCGCGAGACGAACTACGGACTTCCGCCGCGCTGGTGGACCATCACCCTGACTTCCGCGCTGCCCGAGATCCGCGACGACGACACGACCATCGACGGCTCGGCATACAGCTTCGTCTCCCCCGCCTCCGCCGCCGACGTGCATCCCGGCCGCTTCGGCGAGCCGCCGACGCTGGCGAGTGGCGAACGGCAGGTCTCGCGACTGCAACGGCCGGAGCTTGAGCTGGTCGCCACCGGTGCGGCCGCGGGCCTGGTCTGCACGGCGCGCTGCGGATTGCGCTCCTTCGCCTTGCACGGCACGCCGAACGGCATCATCACCCGCGCCGACGCGCGTCTCGAGCACGTGCTCGTCGGCGCCGCGCCGGACGGCACGACCATGCTTGGCGGCGCCATCGGACTGCAGGCCGAGCGCGGCACCGTGGCCGCGCATCATCTCCTCGTCACGACGCAGACCCGCGCCGGCATCACCGTGGCGAAGGAAGCGCGTCTCGACGGCGATCATCTCGACATCAGCCGCTGCGGCGAGCCGCTCACCGGCGCCGGCATCGTGCTCTTCTCCAGCGGCTCCTCGATCCGCACCTCGCTCGTCACCACCAACCCCGGCGCCGGCATCATCCTCGGCTCGACCGACGGCACCTCTCCCGCGACCGGCAACGCCATCGACGGCTCCACGATCAGCGGCAACCAGGCCGGCGTCGTCATCGGCCCCGGCTCGTCGCGCAACACGATCACGCGCAACGACATCATGTGGAACCGCCTCGGCGGCGTGACCGTGACGCCGCACGAGCCCGCGGCCCGTCCGCGCGAGAACCGCATCAGCGCGAACCGCTTCGACGAGAACGGCCTGCGCCCGATCATCCTCGATCTCGACACCGACGACCCGAACTCGCTCGATCCTGGTGTGGAGACCTGCGCGAAGGCGCTCGTCCTCCCCGCGCCGCGCGTGACCTCGGTCGTCGTATCGCAGGAGGGCGGACTGCGCGCCGTGATCCGCGGCCGCGCCTGTCCCGGCCAGACGGTCGAGATCTATCAGTCGTTCGTGACGTCCGGTCTGCGCGAAGAAACCGCGCTGATGCCGCGCGTCCGCGACGCGAGAACCAACCGCGAGACGCTGACCACGGAGGACCGCGAGCTCGGTCTCCCCTCGATCGGCGAATTCAACTACCTCGGCGCCACCAACACCAACACCGCCGGCGAGTTCGAAGCCATGTTCCCGCTGCCCGTGGCCACCGGAACGAACGAACAGTCGAAGAACGCCGACGAAGAGACGACCATCTGGGCCACCCAGGTCCTCACCAGCGCCTCCCCCAACGACCGCGCCTTCTCCGCGCTCGCCATCGACGCGACGGGCAATACCTCCGAGATGAGCGTCCGCCGCAAAGCGGACGATTAGCGGCGCGCTCTCATTGCGCCCAGGCAAGGGAAGACGACCGGGGGCCTCCGGCGGGCCGGTGCGACCGGCGGCGCTTGTTGGCCTAGCCTGAACGCACACCTGTCGACGAAACACGTGTTTACGCGACGACATGGCCTCACTAAGCGCCGCCGGTCGCACCGGCCCGCCGGAGGCCTATCGTCGTCTCCCTTGCGCGGGCGCAACGAGACCGTGCTACTTACGGGCGGCGGCGAGGCCGCGGCGGAGGAAGGCGGCGGCGCGGGCGGCGGGGCTGCGGACGTTGACTCGTTTTCCGTCGCGCTCGACGTGGAGCACTTTGCCGAGCACCTGCGAGGTGTCACATGGATCGTCCGGCGCAGGGGCGTTGTCGCCGCGCGTGATGATGATCGTGCCGCGGTGCGAGATCACGCGGTGCGCGGTCAGTCCGCGTTCGGCGAGGACGAGCACCACGTCGCCGCGGGTGATGTGTTGCGACGGCTCGACGTGCAGCAGGTCGTTGTCGCGGATCACCGGGTACATGCTGTCGCCGCGCGCGCGGAACTGCACGGCGTGGCCGCGGGCCAGCAGGTCGACGATCAGTGCCGTCGCGTCATCCATCGCCTGCTCCATCCCGCATCCGTCAGGCAGCGAGGACGAGATCCACCGCCGCGCGGTCGCGCGTGAAGCGCAGCTCGCGCACCGGGACTGTCGAGGCAAGCCGCTCGAGAAACGAGAGCGTGAAGTCGATCGCCGCGCCGTCGAAGAACAGCGGAAACGTACAGCGAAACAGGCGCGCCACCGCGTCCGCGGGCGTGAGCGGCACCAGCTCATTCACGTCCGACTGCACCAGCAGATAGACGCCGGCCAGCGGCGCGCCGCCGGGCATCGACAGCTCGGCTTCGCCGTGCCACGGCGTGCCGAACATCCACATCGCGCCGCCCTCATGCTCACGCACGATCACGCGGTCGTCGCTGACGATGCCGCTCGCCGAGCCTTCCCACAAACGCGCCGTGGTGGTCTTCCCCGCGCCGGAGACGCCGACGAAGAGGTGACCGCGCCCGTCGCGGTCGATGATGCCGCACGAGTGCAGTTCCACGCCGCGGCCGCGGCCGAGGAGATTGGCCATCAGAACTTCGTCGAGGGGATAGTCGAGCGGGTTGAGGTGCGCGACGTGCGGCTGCATGAGAATCGTGCCGCGCGTGAAGGTCTCGTCGAAACGCGCGGTCTTGTACGGCGCGTCGCCGAACGCCGCGGAGTGAAAGTCGAGACGATAGCCATCGGGCTCGTGGAACAACTGCCAGACGGCGCCGGAGTCGAAAGCCGGCGAGGAGACATCCAGTGGACCGGGCGTCGAGTCGTCCAGGCGAACCGACAGCTCGACGGCGGCCGGGCGGCCGTCAGCGGGACGATCGACGAGGAACCGCGACACCGGCTCCTCCCACGTCCACCGCAGCCGGTCGTCCTCGCAGCGGACGGCGATCGTGAGGTTCGCGATCGACAGCCAGGACTGGCGCGGCACTTACGAGCCCGGGGAGAAACAGGTGCTGACGCCGCGGCAGCCGCCGCCGCTGGGACCGCTCGCCGCGTTGCTCTTGCAGAAGCCGAGGACTGCTTCTTCCGGCCGCAGCGGAAAGCGCTTCAGGACCGGCTTGTCGTACGCCTTCTTCTCCTGCTGATTTTCTTTCTTCATCTTCCCTCTCCCGATCAGTGAGCGCTGCACGAGCCGCACGATGCCGGACCGCAGCCCGTGCGCGACGCCGCGTCCGGCGCCGCCGCGATCACTTCCGCGACGTCCCGTCCGTTGCGTGAATGTACCTTGTCCACCATCTCCAGAATGTCAACGCGATGTGAGCCGTCCGGACAATATTCGCAGTCCCCGTGCTCCGGGACCGTGACGCCGAACACTTCGGCCCGCAGATGCGCGGTCTTGCACAGGAAATCGACCGGCGCCTCAGGGTCCCCCGCTTCGAGCTCCGCGTTCGCCGCGCACGAGCCGCAGAGCGACTTCAGCGCGCAGCGCGTGCACTTCGTGATTCTCTGTGTACGGCGTCCGCGCACGCCGTGAAGGAAGTGCTCCCATCCCTCGCGCACGCTGCCGTCGCGGACGTTGTACCGGTCGACGTGCGACAGCACGCAGATGGTCATATCGCCGTACGGATCGATGGCAAACGAGTTCACGCCGCCGCCGCATTCGTACAGCAACCGTGCCTCCCCTTCTTCCGGAAGGATCGGCGCGCACTCGATGGCCAGGCGCCGCCACTCGGCAATGCGCTCCGGCTCGTCGAGGTCGAGCGAGACCACGTCCGCGGGCGAGAGCCGCACGGCCAGAGGACTGGACGAGCAGTCGATGCGCGGATTGATCATCGGGTCGAACTTGAACTCGAC
>DASVSV010000235.1:0-6301 GCA_036387915.1 Thermoanaerobaculia bacterium | reverse complement strand
CGCTCTCACGACTCGGCTACACCTTCGGGCCATTCCGCTTGCGACTGGCCACGCCGCTCGATCGGGCGCGCGAGTCGCTGCTCGACCTCGACGTCAACGCCGCGGAGACCGGCTATCTCGCGCGCGCCGTCATCCACGCGGACGACGTCGACATCCGCGACGGGATGATCTGGTACGAGACCGAGTCGCCTGACGTCGACGAAGAGGGCCGCGTCGTACACGGCTACACCTGGGGCCTGTTTCCGGGCGTGTGGCGCGGGGCGCGGAAAGAGGTCTGGAATCACGAGGCCGTGCACGCGGTGCAGTCCATGCAGCTCGACTCCGCCGAGCCGCCGGCGCTGACCCTCGATCGCGAACGCCGTCTCGTGCGCGTCCGCTACCTCCGCCTCGGCGCGCTGAACGTCGCCGACAACCTTTCCTCGCAGCTCCTGCCGTACGAGGAACGGTGGGTGGAGATCGAGGCGTACCGCTTCGCCGGCGACCGCGAACCGCCTCGCTGACACTGACAGCACACTAGTTATTCTGTGTTAGCATCGCCGGCGATGCGTGCGATCGCCCTGATCCTGACGCTCTGCATCTCCGCCGGCGTTCTCGCCGACGAACTGGTCCTCGTCCCGATCTGGTACGACGGCCGCGGCGACGCCGGCTCGCGCTGGACCACGCACCTCTCGGTCTACAACGGCACGCGCTACTACCTGCAGGGCAACGACCGCGGCGCGCTGCCGTGTCAGTGGCTTCTCAATCCCTGCCCGCGCGGTTTCTGGGCGAACACGATGATCGTCTACCAGGCCTCGCTGCCGATCCCCGGCGGCTTCGTGATGTCCCTGCCCGGCGACCACGGCAACGACCTGCACTTCACGCTGCGCATCTTCGAGCAGGCCGCATGGCAGGAGGACCTCGGCACCGACCTGCCTGTCGTGCGCGAGCGCGATTTCCGCCGCGGCCCCGTCCAGATCATGAACGTCCCCGCGGCCGACCCGAACGCGTTCCGCTACATGCTGCGCGGCTATGCGGTCGGCAACGCCCTCGCGCCGCGCGCGCGGCTCAACGGCTGGATCACGATGGCCGACGGCTCGCCCGATCTCGTGCTGACGCGCGACGTCACCCTCACGCCCGCGATGCGCGGACTCGGTCATTACTACTTCGAGGACGGGAACTTCGTGCGCGAGCTCGTCACCGTCGCCGCCGGAATGGGATCGCTGCGTGTGGAGATCGAGCCGCTGACGCCGAACCTGCGCTGGTGGGGGATGGTCAGCTCGACGAACAATCGCTCCAGCGACGTCACGGTCGTCACGCCGAACTGAGCGAACGTTCGTAAATTCGTTGCTCGTTCTCCGTTGCTCGTCCGGGGTGCCTCGAGCCGATGCGGTGTCACTGATCGGTCAACGAGAGGCGCGCGGCGTGAGGTCGATCACCATCTGGAGGGATTCGTCCCGTATCATCGCCTTCATCCGAGGAGGTCAATCATGCAACGACGGACCGCGGGAGTCCTGTTTCTACTGATTTTTACAACCGGCGCCTTTGCGAAAGAAGTGTTCCTGCCGGTCAGCGGTACGGCGAACAACGTCTTCTTCAGCGACGCGCGCATCTTCAACCCGAACGACCGGGAGATCACCGTCCAGGCGTACTACCTGCCGCGCGGCAACAACAGCAACGCGGCCGAGCAGCCGATCTCGTTCACGGTGCCGAAGCGGCAGATGAAGATCTCCGACGACATCGTGAAGAACCTCCTCCTGCGGGCCGACGTCGGCGGCATCCGCTTCGTGTCGCCGGATGACTTCATGGTCACGCAGCGCGTCTACGCGCTGAGCACCGTCAACTGTGGCACCGGGCCGCTCAACCCCTGCACCCTCGGGCAGTTCGTGCAGGGTCTCGATCTCTCCGCGGCCGTGAAGAAGGGCGTCATCCTGCAGCTCGAGGCGGGGGAGAAGTTCCGCACGAACGTCGGCGCGCTCAACCCGAATCCCGTCCCGGCGACCGTCACCTGGCGTCTCTACGACAAGGACAACAAGCTCGTCTCGACCGGTGCGCCGATCGTGATGCCGCCGTACGCCACGATCGGACCGTCGTCGATCACCACCACGTTCTTCTTCAATCCCGGGACCGCGGACATCACCGACGCCTGGGTGAGCTTCGACTCCGACCAGCCGATCTTCGCGTACGGCTCCGTGGTCGACAACGGCTCCAGCGACCAGACGTACATCCCGGCGTCCGGCGACAGCGGCGTGACGCCGCCCGCCGAGCCGCCGCCGCAGGTCAAGACCGTCAACATCAACGCCATCAACTGGGACTTCATCGTCACCGGGGCCACCGGTCTCAAGGCGGGCGATCAGGTCAAATTCGTCATCCGCGCGGAGTCCGGCATCCACGGCATTCGTCTCTTCTCACCGTCGAGCGACATCCTCATCGACCTCGCGACGGTGGACGGCGTAACAACCGAGCGCACCATCACGCTGCCGTCCGCGGGAAGCTATCAGTACATCTGCACGCGCACGTTGTGCGGCGCGGGCCACGAAGACATGAACGGCGCATTCAGCGTCGGGAACTGAAGGTACGGACGTTGACTATGCGTGGGGCGGGCAACCGTCCGCCCTACGCATCGGCCTCTTCTTTGCTACACTGCGCGGTGACTGGGAGTGTCGGGCAGGGTGCAAGTCATCGAATTCTTTCGCAGCCGCAGGGGCGGAGAGTTGATCGGGATCGTCGTCATGGCGATCGGAATCAGCGTCTTCGCGTCCCTCCTCACGTATCACCCGCGTGATTCCTCCGCCTTCTACACCTCCACCGACACCGGAATCCGCAACGCCATCGGCTATTACGGCGCGACGCTGGCCTGGATCTTCGTCAGCTTCTTCGGCTTCGCCAGCCTGCTTTTTCCCGGCGTGCTGCTGGCCATCGGCTGGAACCGTTTCTGGGGACACGAGCTCGAATACTTCCACACGAAGCTGATCGGCTTCGTCATTCTCGCCCTGGCCATGCCGCCGCTGTTCGACCTCGCGGTGGGGAAGGTCTGGCTGCGAGGCTCACTCATCCTCTCCGGCGGCTACCTCGGGCAGGAGATCAACAAAACCGTCAGCGGTAACCTGAACACGAGCGGCGCGGTGATCGCGCTGGTGACGGCGCTGCTGGTCGGCCTGCTGCTCGCGACGCGCATCAGCCTCGCGGCCGTCTTCCTGGCCATCCACCGGCAGTCGCTCGCGTTCGGACGCACCGTCTCCATGCACTGGGCGCGCATCTCCGAGCGCCGCCGCAAGGAGAAGGCGAAGACGGCGCTGGTGCGCAAGCACCTCGAGAAGGTGGAGGCGCCGCAACTGCGTCTCGTCCCGTCGCCGACGGAGCCCGCAGTGCGCGGCCCGATCGTGCGCGAAGTGCAGGGGCGCGGGAGCTTCCAGATCCGGAAAGTCACCAAGGCCGATCTGCGCAAGGCCGCCGAGGCGCTGGCGCAGCAGGAAGACACGAATCCGTTCGAGTTGTATACGGAGACCGCGCCGCCGGTCGCCGTGCCGGTGAAGCCGAAGCCCGTCGTCAAAGCGGCGCCGCGCGTCGTGCCGCCGCCGCCCGTCCTCGATGACGACGTCATCGACGACGACCTCGAGTTCGACGACGAGCCGCTCGCGCCGGTCATTGCCGCGCCGCCGAAACCGGCGATTCCCCGTCCCGCCGCGCGGAGGCCGGAGAAGCCGCCGCGCCGCGAGCTGAAGCTCACGCACGATGCGTTGCCTCCGATGTCCCTGCTGACCGAGGGGCCGAAGGTCGACACCATCAACGACGAGGTGCACAAGAAATTCATCGAGATCGGGCACCTCATCGAGGCGCGTTGCCGCGAGTTCAGCGTCGACGGCGAAGTCACCGCGTATCACCCCGGCCCGGTCGTGACCACGTTCGAGTTCAAGCCGAGCGCCGGCGTCAAGTACGCCAAAGTCGTCAACCTCGGCGACGACCTCGCGCTCGCGCTGAAAGCGGAGTCGATCCGCATCGAGCGCATCTCCGGCTCGTCGACAGTCGGCATCGAAGTGCCGAACCGCAAGCGCGAGCTGATCACGCTGCGCGACATCATCGAGACCGAGGCCTTCAGCGCGTCGTCGTCGCTGCTGACGCTGGCGCTGGGGAAAGACATTCACGGCGAGCCGCTCGTGACCGACCTCTCCAAGATGCCCCATCTGCTCGTCGCCGGTGCGACGGGCGCGGGCAAGTCGGTCGGCCTCAACTCCATGATCGTCTCGCTGCTGTACAAGGCGCTGCCGTCGCAGCTGCGCATGCTGATGATCGACCCGAAGATGGTCGAGATGAAGGTGTACGAGGACATCCCGCACCTGCTGCATCCGATCATCACCGACCCGAAGCTCGCCTCCACCGCGCTGATCTGGGCCGTCAACGAGATGGAGAACCGCTACCGCACGCTGTCCGAGTGCGGCGTGCGCAACATCGACCAGTACAACGCGCTGCTGAAGGATCCGGACCTCTATCGCCGCGCGAAAAAGCTCCCCGCCGACGCGCCGACGCCGCACGACGAGCCGCTGCAGTACATCGTCATCATCATCGACGAGTTCGCGGACCTGATGATGGTCGCGTCGAAGGACGTCGAGGACTCGGTAACGCGGCTCGCGCAGAAAGCGCGCGCGGTGGGCATCCATCTCATCATCGCCACGCAGCGTCCCTCGGTCGACGTCATCACCGGCGTGATCAAGGCCAACCTGCCGTCGCGCATCTCGTTCCAGGTGGCGTCGAAGATCGACTCGCGCACCATCCTCGACACGCAGGGCGCCGAAAAGCTCCTCGGCAACGGCGACATGCTCTTCCTCCCGCCCGGCACGGCGCGCATCCGCCGCCTGCACGGCGCGTACGTCTCCGAGACTGAGATCAACGACATCGTCGAGTACGTGAAGAAGCACCAGGGCGAGCCGAAGTTCCTCGAAGAGATCACCAAACTCGAAGAGGAGAAGAGCGGCGTCGACGGCATCGAGTACCTCGAGGACCCGAAGTACGACGACGCGGTGCGCGTGGTGCTCTCGACCGGCCAGGCCAGCGCGTCGTACCTGCAGCGCCGCCTGAAGCTCGGCTACTCGCGCGCCGCGCGCCTGATCGAGATCATGGAAGCGAACGGCGTGGTCGGTCCGTCGCAGGGCTCGAAGCCTCGCGAGATCCTGATTCGCGCGGACGATTACCCGCCCGCCAGCGGGCAGTCGATCTGACCGCGCCGGAACGGGTACCATGCGCCCATGGACAAGATTGTGGTGATACCGCTCCTTTTTCTCGCTGCGTCGTGCGCGACAGTCCCGCGGCCGCAGAACCAGGCATCCTCAGAATGCGCGAAGCAGATCGCGGCCGAGCTCTACCTGCCAACCGCGCCCCTGGATCCGTCCGGCGAGCGCGCTGTGGTTGCACCGCAGGTGATCGTGCGCGTCGAGCCAGAGCCGCCTGCCGAGATGGCGCTAGGGCGGCCGCGAAGCGCTACGGTGGAAGCTGTCATCCGCGCCGACGGCAGTGTCGGAACGGTGTGCGTTCGATCCGGTGATCCGCAGTGGGGGCAGATCGTTCAGGAGGCCGTCCGCCGTTGGACCTTTCGACCGGGCACACTCGCCGGCGAGCCGGTAGCGACCCTGTTCAGCATGACGGCGACGATGCGTTGAGCATCGTCGTCGAGCGGATCAGTTCATCCCCCAGACCACCCAGATCTCGACCGCGGTGGCCATGATGAATCCTGCCAGCAGCGCGACGTACGCAAACCGCAGGAAGCGGTACTTCTTGCGATAGAGGTACGAGCCGATGCCGTAGAGATCGCGCAGCATGGCCTCGTAGATCAGCGTGTCGGAGTGCAGCAGCGGCTCCATGGCCTGCAGGAACTCCTGCTCCGACAGCTCGCCGAAATGCCCGAAGAAGAGCAGGTTCCGCCGCGCCAGCCCGCGGTGCACCGACCGCGGTGCAAAGGTCGGCAGCACGGCGATGATCGCCAGCAGCAGCGAGAGCAGCGACGCGGCGGCCAGTGTCAGCAGCCCGGGACGGAGGATCGGCTCGTCCGCGCGGCTGAGGGCGATGGTCAGCACGATCGAGGAGATGGTGATCAGGATGCTGGCCTTCGTATCCGCCATCGCGCTGAGGTGCACGTGATGCTGCTGCGCCGTGCGCAGCATCGTGTCCAGGAGCACGCGCGGGCGGACGCCGTCGAGAGCGGGAAGCGTCGTGTCCGTGTCCACGGAGACGAGTGTAATGCGTTGAAACGGACGAGTAACGCGTTCCACGTTTTGTCATCCCGAGCGTGAGTCGAGGGACCTGGGTGGGCGGGGGCGCCAAGCCTGCGCCC
>DASVSV010000234.1:0-4024 GCA_036387915.1 Thermoanaerobaculia bacterium | reverse complement strand
CGGCGCCCACGGATAGGTCGTCTTCGACCAGCAGGACGCGGGTCACGCCCGGGGCCGCGCAGGCGGGCAGCTGCTCCTCCTGTGCCGGCGCCGCGCCGGCCGCGATCAGGATGTGGAACGTGCATCCGCCTTCCGCACGGTTCTCGGCGGTGAGCGTTCCTCCCTGCCCTTCAACGAGGCGGCGGGCGATGGCCAGACCGAGACCGGTCCCGTTGCGCTTGGTCGTGTACAGCGGTTCGAAGACCTGTTCGAGCACGTGCGGCGGAATTCCGCAACCGTCGTCGCGGACGGAGATGCGCACGAGGTCTTCGTTCGCGAGCGAGACGGCCACATGGATCGTCCCCGTGCCGGCGATGGCGTCGCGGGCGTTGAAGACCAGGTTGGTGATCACCTGATCGAGATGCTCGCAGTCGCCGCGGACGAAGCGTACGTCCGGGTCGAGCGAGCTGCTGAGAGCGATCTCCGAGGGAAGCGCCGCCACGAGTTCTCCCAGGAGCGTCGGCATCCAGGACCGTACGTCGATGCTGGAGAGTTGCGGCTCCTTGGGGTTGGCGAAGCGGAGAATCTCCTGCGAGGCGCGCTTGCCGCGGCCGATCGCGCGCGTGATGTGGTCGAGGGCGTCGCTGACGGCGCGTGTCGGCGTAGTCTGGCGCTCGACGACCTCCACGAAGGGCTGAATGCTCATGAGCACGTTGTTGAACTCGTGGGCCAGCGACGTGGCCACCTGTCCGAGGCTGCTCATCCGCTTCGCGTCCTCGAGCTTGCGGGCGATGTTGCGGTACTCCGTCACATCGCGGGCCATGCCGATGGTCCCGGCCAGCATGCCGTCCACGTAGCGGGGATGCGACGACACCTCCACCGTGACCATCGATCCCCACCGCGACGGCAGTGCGTACTCGCGGATGATTCCGCCGTCACCGGCAGTGGTCTTCGCGAAGTGGTCCAGCAGCGAGTCCACGAACTGCGGCGCGAGCAATTCCGCGAACGGCCGGCCGATCCACTCCTCGGTGCGGTAGCCGGTGCTCCGCTCGAAGCTGCGGCTCAGCGAGACGAAACGGCCTCCGAGATCGAGGGTGTACAGGATCTCCGACACATCTTCGACGAGCTCGCGGTAGCGTTGTTCGGAAGCCTCGATGGCCTGTTGCGCGCGGATGTTCTCGAGCTCGCGCGCCTTCAGCTCCTGCTCGGCCCGGACGCGGTCGGTGATGTCGCGCGCGATCAACTGCACGGCGTCGCGGTCTCCGTAACGGAACGGCAGCGCGGCGACCTCGACGTGCAGCGGCGAGCCGTCGATGCGCAGGTACTGCTCGCGCATGTAGGGCACGCTCCGCCCCGCGTCCAGGAGCTCCATGCGGGCACGGACGAAGTCCCAGTCCCTGCGATCGACGAAAGAGAACACGTTCCGTCCGACGATCTCCGCTTCGCTCTGCGCGCCGAGAAGCTGGACGAAGGCCTGATTGACGTAGACGTAGGTCTGGTCGATGCAGACGCCGATGCAATCCGGCGACAGCTCGACCATGCGCCGGAAGTTTTCGCGGCTCTCGATCGACGCCAGCTCCGCCTCGCGCTCGCGGGTGATGTCCACCATCACGCCGAACAGCTCTTTCGGCACGCCGTCCACCATGTGGACGTTGACGTAGTCGCGCAGCCATACTGTCCGGCCGTCCGCGGCGATCATCCGGTAGACGAGCTCGTGATTCCGTCCGGCCAGCGTCTCGCAATGGCAGAGCGTCGGGACGTGCCGGTCGTCCGGATGCAGATGCTCGGTCCAGAAAGCCGGCTCGTCGAGCCAGCGCTCGGGCGGATACCCCAGGAGCGTTTGCGACGCCGGACTGACGTACGAGAAACGAAAGGTCTGCGCGCACGCGGACCAGGCAATCGCCGGCAGGGCGTCGACGAGCCGGGAGCGGCGCTCGTTTTCTTGGTCGGAAATCAGAGACATGGAGTGGACCCTCATTGTCGGGACCGGCCGACTCGGGATGGCTCAGGTGAGGGACAAGCCCCTCACCTGCGGCGGCGGCGCGGGACAGTATGCGGTCACCAACTCGAACTCCTCGACCTCGACGCCGCGCAATTCCTCGCGCAGCAGTCCGTCGCGGATGACGCGAAACGCGCGCGCGTCCTCCTCTCCGGTCTCGGGATCCAGGAAGTACGCGACGTCCGAGCGGACGCTGATGCCCTCCGGGTTCTCGCCGTTCCACTCCAGGACCGCCCAGCGCACGAGCGGATTGAAGATGTTGTGATCCCACCCGAACGCCGCGTGTCTGTTGCTGTAAGCGGTGTCGGTCCCGAGGTCTTCGTTGTCGGCGACGGCGCCCGCCTCCTGGCGGGTCTTGAACGCGGCGAACGCCTTCGCGTCGCGCTCGGCGGTACGGGTATCGACGAAATACGCGACATCGCGCCGCGGCGCGAGCGCCTGCGGCCCGCCGAACTTCCATCCGACGCTCTGACACTTCACAACCAGCCACTGAATGACGGGGCGTCCGATCTTGTGGTCCCACTCCAAAGCGACATAAGGCATGGCTTTTCTCCCTATATGTTGATGTTTCGAGGTTTGGACGAGCTTCACTTCCCGATGGAAGTGAAGCGACCCGGAACGATGGATCTCACCCGACGGCGATCAGCCGTCGCAATCTCGATTTCGCGCGGATGTAGAGCGGCCCCACCGAGCCGACGGGGATGCCGAGGCGCTCGCTGACTTCTTCGTAGGAGAGATTCTCCAGGCCGATCAGCGAGCAGAGTTGGCGGGTGCGTTCGTCCGCCTGTTGTAACGCGGTGCGGATGATGAGGACGGCGTCGGAGGACTCGTTGCGGGTGTCGGCGATTTCTTCGAACACGGCCGCTTCCGAGGGGACCATGCGATGACGGTCGCTGAGGCGCTGGCGGCAGAGGTTGGCCACCGTGCCGCTGAGCCATGCGCGGGGCTGGCGGATGGCGTCGCGTTTTTCGAGGAAGAGGCACCAGGCCTGCTGCACCACGTCCTCCGCGTCTTCGCCGGCCAGACCGAAGCGGCGGATGGGAAGACTATGGAGCACGGCGCGGAGGTCGCCGTAGAGCGCGTCGAGGTCGAGCTGCTCGACGGACGTGGTGTCGTCGGCGTCATCGCCGAGGAGCTCGCGGATGATGCGCAGGAGCTCGTCGAATTCGATCGGCTTGTAGATGACCTGACGCGCGCCGAGGGAGCGGAGCTGCTGCTCGAGCGCGGGCGTGGCGTAACCGGTCATCGTGGCGATTTTCGAATCGGGGCTGAGCTTCTTGATCGACTCGAGCAACATCAATCCTTCCGCCTCACTGCGCAGACGGACGTCCGCGAGGACGACCGAGAAGTGTTCTTCCACCATCAGTCGTTCCGCGCTCGCGCGATCGTGCGCGACGGCCGCCGCGATGTTTTCCAGTTCGAACAGGCTGCTCAATGCTTCGGCGAGCGGAGTCTCGTCATCGACGATCAGGATGCGCGTCATCAGAACCTTCTTCCTTGAGTTGTGGGTTGGACCTGCGCCGTACTACTTCAATCGGGCTGCCACGGGGCCATTCGGCGAAAACCCTGTGAAATCAGTGAGATGCGCGAAAACGGGAGAAAAGGGCCGCGTCCGGAATCTGGACAGCCGTCCGAAGGGCGGCCGGAAAGAGGTGTCCGTGCCGGCGAGGGCCGGCAATCCGGCCAGCGCCTGCGGAGCCGCCGGCTGACGACCGGCACGAGACACCTGCCATCGAGTCGCCGGGCGGGGCGAAAAAATACAGTGGCGGAAAAAAATATATTTTTCGAGGCGTCTGTATTTTCCGGCGGAGGAGGAGGACTCATGGGCGAACCCCGGTCAGCGCCGGGCAACAACAGAAAGAGAAAAGGGAGCCATCACATGAAGAAAGCCGCAATCGTCCTCGCCGCCGTCACGCTGTTCTCCAGTTCCGCCCTCTACGCCGCCGACGCCACCTCCAATGCCTCCGCTGAAGTCATGACGCCGATCTCCATCTCCAACACCGCCGCCCTCCGCTTCGGCAAGTTCTCGGCGTTGACGGGTGGCAC
>DASVSV010000233.1:0-32037 GCA_036387915.1 Thermoanaerobaculia bacterium | reverse complement strand
TCGCCGGGACGACCGAGCCGGGAGCGACGGTGTTCATCAACGACGAAGTAGTGGACGTCGCCTCGAGCGGCGCTTTCCAGAAGCTGATCGCGTTCGAAAAAGTCGGACGGAACAACGTCGTGGTCAAAGCCATCGATCCCGCCGGCAATCAGAAGGTAGAATCGCAGGTCGTCAACGTCGAGGAGTAACTTCGACGCTCTCTCCCGCCTACTGGTTCTCGTTTTGCACCGCGGCCGCAAGGCCCCTACGAATTAAACTCAAGGAAAAGACAAACGGATGGCTGTGAAATCGCTTCTCTCGATGTTCTCGAACGATCTCGCGATCGATCTCGGGACAGCGAATACTCTCGTCTATGCGAAGAACAAAGGCATCGTGGTGCGCGAGCCTTCGATCGTCGCCGTGAACAAGATCAACAACAACGTCGAAGCGGTCGGCAAGGAAGCGAAGGAGATGCTCGGCCGCACGCCGGGCAACATCGTCGCCATCCGGCCGATGAAGGACGGGGTCATCGCCGACTTCGAAGTCACGGAGAAGATGATCAAGTACTTCATCGAGAAGGCGCACGGCAGACGCTTCCTGGTCAAGCCGCGCATCGTCATCTCGGTGCCGTCGGAGATCACCCAGGTCGAGAAGCGCGCGGTCAAGGACTCCGCGCTCCGCGCCGGTGCGACCGAGGTTTACCTGATCGAGCAGGCCATGGCCGCCGCGATCGGGGCCGGGCTGCCGATCACCGACCCGACCGGCAACATGATCGTCGACATCGGCGGCGGCACGACCGACGTGGCCGTGATCTCGCTGGCCGGCATCGTCTACTCGCGCTCCGTGCGCGTGGCCGGCAATGAGATGGACGACGCGATCATTCAGTACATCAAGCGCAAGTACAACCTCCTCATCGGCGAGCGCACGGCCGAGCAGATCAAGATGGAGATCGGCTCGGCGTTCCCGCTGGACGAGGAGATGACCATGGAGATCAAGGGTCGCGACCTGGTCGAGGGCGTGCCCAAGACGCTGGTCGTCAGCGACGAGGAGATCCGCGAGGCCCTCTCCGAGACTGTGGCCACGATCGTCGAAGCGGTCCGCGTCGCCCTCGAGCGCACCCCGCCCGAGCTCTCGGCCGACATCATGGACAAAGGCATCATCATCGCCGGCGGCGGCTCGATGCTGAAGAATCTCGACCGCCGCCTCCGCGAAGAGACCGGCCTCCCCGTCACCCTCGCCGAAGACCCGCTCGCATGCGTGGCCCTCGGCACCGGCCAGATGCTCACCGATTTCAACCTGCTCCGTAAGATTTCGATCGAATAAACCCCGGAGGAAAGAGGAAGGAGGAAAGAGGAAAGAGGTTGCGCCGCTACGCGGCCCGCCCGGCTCGCCGCCTTCCTCTTTTCTCTTTCCTCCTTCCTCTTTTCTCTCAAAACCGGTGGCAGGAATCCTGCTGAGCCGACTTCCGAAAAACTATGGCGGTACCAACTGACGTAATCCCGCGACGCCCAACGCTCCTGTTCATCGTCGTGCTGTCGCTGCTGTTCGTGCTGATGAGCCTCAGCAGCAGGACGCGCTACATCGGTGAGACGCGCACCATGTTCGAGCGGACGGTCATGACCGTCTTCTCCCCCGTGCCGAAGTTCGTGAACTGGGCCGGCGGCGCCGCGCAGGACATGCATCACGGCTATCTCGACATGCGCGCCGCGGTGAACGAGAACGTCGACCTGCGCCGCAAAGTGGCCTCGCTGACCACCGAGAACCTGCGCCTCCGCCAGTCCGGCAGCGACATGCGCCGGCTGCGCAGCCTCCTGGCCTACGCCGAGCAGTTCGACTTCGAGACCTCGATGGGACAGACCATCATGCTCGACACGGCCGGGCGCTTCAAATCCATCATCATCGACCGCGGCTCGGACGACGGGGTGCAGGTCAACGACATCGTCGCCAACGCCAACGGCCTGATCGGCCGCGTGGTCCTGACGACCAAGGACCTGGCCAAAGTGCAGCTCGTGACCGACAACAACTGCGCGGTCGGCTCGCTCGTCGAGCGCACCCGCCGCCAGGGGGTCGTGCGCGGCAACGGCGGCGCGAACGTGCAGATGTACGACATCCCGTCGCTGGCCGACCTGCAGCCGGGCGACCGCGTCCTGACCGCCGGCATCGACGGCATCTTCCCGAAAGGGATCCCCATCGGCAGCGTGGTCCGCGCCGACCAGGGGCAGTCGCTCTTCAAGACCGTGACGGTCAAACCGGCCGTCGACTTCGGCACCATCGAGGAAGTGATCGTGATCCATACGCGGAAAATCCCGCCGCAGGTAGTGAGGTACGCTCCTTGAGGTGGCTTCGGTTTGCGATCGGGCTGCTCCTCGCCCTGACGCTGCACTCCCTGCTCGACAGCTTCTATCCGAACGCGCTGGCGTTCTTCAATCCGTACGTCATCCTGGTCGTCTACTACTCGATGGGCGGCAACATCCTCGGCGCGATCGTGGCCGGCGTGCTGGCGGGCTTCGTCCAGGACGCGTTCTCCAACGCGCCCTTCGGCCTGCACGCCTTCTCCCTCACCGTCTGCGGCTACGTGGTCGCGTACATCAACGCCCGCCTGGCGCTCCGCGGCTCGCTCGCTTTCGGCGCCTGCCTGGGCGGCGCGGTCATCGTCAACGAGCTCGTGATTTACGTCCTCGTGAACATCCTCATGAAACAGAAGATCGAAATGTTCGAGCAGGCCCTGCTCGTGAAGACGATCTTTACACTTCTGTTCGGGATGCTGGTGTATCAGTTGCTGACGGTCTTCCTGCGCGAAGAGCCGATCGAGGCAACGCGAAACAAAGCTGCCTGGTAGGCCGTCGCAAACCGCAACCTTAGGGATCCCCAATCATGCGCGTCTATCGAGACGATCAAAAGTTCCTCCAGTTCCGCATCAATGCCGTCCTCTGGGGCATCGTCGCGGCGTTCGTCTTTCTGGCCGGCTCGTTCTGGTTCGTCCAGGGCGTGCAGGCCGAAAAATACCGCGGCCTCTCCGAAGCCAACGCCCTGCGCGAGATCGAGATCCCGCCCAAGCGCGGCCTGATCATGGACCGGGCCGGCAAGATCCTCGCGGACAACCAGCCCTCGTACGAGCTGCAGGTCGACCGCGTGGTCATGAAGCCGCTGCTCAAGGCGGACAAGCAGCGCCGCCAGAAGCTGGAAGCGTTCCTCGCCCAGGTGCTGCAGCTCCCGCCGGCCGAAGTCACCGCGCGCTGGGAAAAAGGGGCCAAGGCGTTCTCCTTCCAGCAGCCGTTCACGATCGCCGAAGACATCAGCATGTCCCAGGTGGCCACGATCCAGGCCCAGTCGATCGCCTTCCCTGAGGTCCACGTCGTGCCGGTGCAGCGCCGGAACTATCCGTACGGCACCATGGCCGCGCACGTCCTCGGCTTCATCGGCGAGGTCAACGACAAGGACCTCCGGCAGAACAAGGACCTCGAGCAGGGCGACCTGATCGGAAAGCGCGGCGTCGAGCTGATGTACGACCAGTATCTGCGCGGCCGCGGCGGCGCGGAGTACTGGGAGTACGACGCCGACGGACGCCGCCTCAGTGAATACCAGCCGGCCCGCAAGCAGCCGGTACCGGGCGACAACGTCTACCTGACGGTCGACTTCGAGCTGCAGCGCCGCGCGGAGCAGTACTTTGCCGAGAACGAGATGGTCGGCGCCGCGGTCGTGCTCGACCCGCGCAACGGCGACGTGCTGGCCATGGCCTCCTCCCCGGCCTACAACCCGAACGTCTACTCGAAGCGCTTTACCCCCGAGGTCTACAAGACCATCACCAGCAACCCGTTCAAGATCGAGCTCAACCGGGCTATCCAGGGCCTCTACTCGCCCGGCTCGGTCTTCAAGATCGTCATGGCCATGGCCGGCCTTTCGGAGGGCGTGGCCACTCCGGACACGAGCTTCAGCTGCAGCGGCGGCGGGCACTTCTTCGGCCGGCGGTTCCGCTGCTGGAAGAAGGAAGGACACGGCGGCGTGGACGTCGCGCGCGCGCTGAAAGTCTCCTGCGACATCTATTTCTACACGATCGGCGGACGCCTCGGCGTCGACAAGATCAACGAGTACGCGCGCAAGCTGACCTTCGGCGAGATCTCGCACATCGATCTGGACGGCGAGCGCCCCGGCCTGGTGCCGTCCACCAAGTGGCGCGCCGAGCATCCGGTCAAGGGCGACAAGAAGTGGTATCCGGCCGAGACGATCTCCGTCGCCATCGGCCAGGGCCCGCTCATCGTCACGCCGCTGCAGGTCGCCAACATGACCGCGGCCGTGGCCAACGGCGGCAAAGTCTTCCAGCCGCACGTGGTGCGCTACATCGACCGCGTGCAGAAGGACGGCTCGTATAAGCGCTTCCGCGTCCCGAGCCGCCTCCTCCATCAGATCGAGCTCTCCCCCTCCGCGCTGGCCGACGTCCGCAAGGGCCTCTGGCAGGTGGTGAACGACCAGGGCGGCACCGGCGGCAACGCGCGCGTCGAAGGGCTGAACGTGGCCGGTAAGACCGGTTCCGTGCAGGTCATCGCCTACTCCGGCTGGATCAAGGCCTCGTCGCTGCCGTTCAAGTTCCGCGACCACGCCTGGTTCGCCTCGTTCGCCCCGGCCGACAATCCGCAGATGGTGGTCGTGGTCTTCGTCGAGCACGGCGGCGCGGGCGGCGCGGACGCGGCCCCGCTGGCCAAGCTCCTCTTCGAGTCGGCGTTCCGCGACAAGGTCCTCGGCGCGCGCCTCGATCTCCGCAATCCTGAAACGCTCGAGCAGATCAAGGAGGGAGAGCTTCCGCTCCCGGCCACACGATGATTTTTCGCGATCGCGGCGGTCCCAACATCGACTGGAACTTTCTCGGCACGGCCATCGTGCTGGCGTGCATCGGCTGCCTGCTGGTCTACAGCGCCACGTTCTACAGCGAGCCGTCGCTGGCCACGGCCAAGAAGCAGGTGCTCTGGGTAGTCATCGGCATCGTGCTGATGATCGCGTTCATGCTCGTCGACTACCACATCCTCTTCGACATCGCGCCGATCCTCTACGGTATCGGAATCCTGTTACTGATCTACCTGATGGCCTTCGGCCGTCTCACGGCGAACGTGCGATCGTGGATTCACATCGCCGGGTTCCAGTTCCAGCCGTCGGAGTTCATGAAGATCTTCACGGCGCTGATGGTGGCGCGCTACTTCGACTCGAACGACCGCGCCTATCTCGACGTGCGCTCGTTCCTGACGGTCATGGCCATCATCGGCCTGCCGGTCGGCCTGATCATCATGCAGCCCGACTTCGGCACCGCGGCGTCGTTCTTCCCGCTCATCGCCGTCGCGATGTTCTTCGGCGGCATCCGGGCCCGCGTCTGGGCCGTGATGCTGCTGACCGTCGCGATCGCGGTCCCGGCCGGCCTGGCGGCGATGAAGCCGTATCAGCGCGACCGCATCCTCACCTTCCTCAACCCGGAACGCGACCCCCTCGGACGCGGCTACCAGGTCACGCAGGCCAAGATCGCCATCGGCTCGGGCGGCATCCACGGCAAAGGCTTCACGCACGGGACGCAGGGCAAGTTCGGCTTCGTCCCCGAGCACCACACCGACTTCATCTTCGCCGTCCTCGGCGAGGAGTGGGGCTTCATCGGCGTGACCATCGTGCTGGGGTTGTATTTGTACTTTCTGATTCAAGCGCTGACGTTCGCCAAGCATGCCCGTGACCGGGGAGGCACGTTCCTGATCATCTGCCTGGTCGCATTCTTCGTCTTCCACATCCTGATCAACGTCTCGATGCAGATCGGCGTGCTGCCGACCACAGGCATCCCCCTGCCGCTGATCTCGTACGGAGGCTCCTCCACGATGATGTTCTTCATCGCCATCGGCCTCATGGCCAACGTGGAGATGAGAAGGTTCGTAAACGCGTAGCCTGGCGCCAGCGACTATGGAGTGCGGCGGCCCTGAGGCCGCCGCTTTCATATCCGGGCGCAACCTGCCATTTGGGTGCGTCTCGGCAGTACGGTCGCGAATACGAAAGCGGCGGCGAGGCCGCCGCACTCCATATCGCCGACGGTGACACGAGCGCAGCGTGTGAAAACGTAGGGCGTGGCTTCAGCCCGCCCCCCGGTGGGCGGGAGGCGGACATGGCGAGCTCCCACCCACCCACCGGAGGGGCGGGCTGAAGCCACGCCCTACGTTTTCACACGCTGCGCGTCAGCTCCGCAGTTTCTCGATGTCGCGGCGGTCCTTCTTCGTCGGCCTTCCCGTGCCGCGGTCGCGCTCGACCACCATCTCCACCTTCTGGCGGGCCGGCGTCTCGTCGACGTACATCGTGCGCGCGTCTTCTTTCGAGACGTTGGTGTGGGGCAGGTGCTGGATGACGACGCGGCGATAGTGATCGCCGCCGTCGTAGAACTCGACGACGTCGTCAGGCTTGACTGTCGCGGAGGGTTTGGCGCGCAGGCCGTTGATTTTGACCTTGCCGCCTTTGCAGGCCTCCGTCGCGTTCGCGCGGTGCTTGAAGAGGCAGACCAGCTTGAGCCAGACGTCGATGCGGTAGCGTTCCATGAGATTGCCTGCAACTTTTGTATAATCAGCGCCTTCGGAGGAGACATGATCAAGGCGGACATCGTCAACAAAGTCGCGGAGACATCGGAAATTTCCCGCGTCAAGGCGGCCCAGGCGGTCGACACCGTGATCGAAGGGCTCCGCAACGCGCTCGCCAAAGGGCAGCGCATCGAGCTCCGCGGTTTCGGCGTCTTCCAGGTCAAGCAGCGCAAGAAGGGCATCGGCCGCAATCCGAAGACGGGCGTCGAAGTGAAGATCCCGCCGGGCAACACGATCCGCTTCAAGCCCGGCAAAGAGCTCCGCAACCTCCTGTAAACAACCGGCAAACCGGGGCGGCAACGCGCAACATCGCGGCGGGTCGTTCGTCATATGTAGTGACGAACGAAACGAACGAACATACCGCATCACACCACCCCTCGTGATGCACCCTCCCACCACCCTGGCCCGCCGGGCCGCCGCGCAACAGGCTGCGCGCGGCGGCCCATCCTCCCTCCCCCCGTCATCATCAGCGCGCGGAGTGGCCCTCGTGGCCAGACGTTACAATGCGCGCCGTGCACCCTGAGCAGACCGTACTCGTCCTCGATTTCGGGTCCCAATACACACAACTGATCGCCCGGCGGATCCGCGAGAATCGCGTGTTCTCCGTCGTGCATCCGTTCGACTACTCGATCGACAAAATCCGCGAGCTGGCCCCGAAAGCGATCGTGCTCTCCGGCGGTCCGCAGTCGGTTTACTCCGACGCCGCGCCGTACTGCTCGCGCGAAGTCTTCGAGCTCGGCGTCCCGATCCTCGGCATCTGCTACGGCATGCAGCTCACCGCGTATTTGCTCGACGGCAAAGTAGAGGCGGCGGCCGAGCGCGAATACGGGCGCGCCGAGATTCAGATCACCGCCGACTCGCCGCTCTTCGAAGGGACGCCGCAGCGCCAGCAGGTCTGGGCCAGCCACGGCGACCGCATCCTGGCCGGTCCTCCCGGGTTCAAGACCACCGCCTCGTCACCGAGTGCGCCGATCGCCGCGTTCGAGAATCGCGAGCGCGCCTGCTACGGAATCCAGTTCCATCCCGAGGTCACGCACAGCGAGGCGGGCGGGCAGATCCTGAAGAACTTCCTCTTCGACATTGCCCAATGCAAGCCGTCGTGGGACCTCGGCGACTTCCGTCGCCGCAAGGTCGAAGAGATCCGCCGCCAGGTCGGCGACCGGCGGGCCATCGTCGCGGTCAGCGGCGGCGTCGACTCCACCGTCGCGGCGGTACTCGTGGCCGAGGCCGTCGGCGACCAGCTCACGGCGGTGTTCGTCGACAACGGCGTGCTGCGCAAGAACGAAGCCGTGCAGGTCGGCTCACGCCTCTCCGACCGGCTCGGACTGCACTTCATCCAGATCGACGCGCGCCAGCGTTTCTACGACCGGCTGGCCGCGATCGAAGATCCCGAGGTGAAGCGCAAGCGGATCGGGAACGAGTTCATCGCCATCTTCGAAGAGGAAGCCCGGCGGATACCGGACGTAGAGTTTCTCGTCCAGGGCACCCTTTACCCCGACGTCATCGAGTCCGTTTCGATCAAGGGTCCGTCGGCCGTGATCAAGACCCATCACAACGTCGGCGGACTGCCGGAAAAGATGGGACTCAAACTGATCGAGCCGGTGCGCGAGCTGTTCAAGGACGAGGTGCGCCGCCTCGGAATCGAGCTCGGACTGGAAGAGGAATTCGTCTGGCGGCACCCCTTCCCCGGCCCCGGCCTGGCCGTGCGCATCCTCGGCGAAGTGAACGCGGCGCGCGTCGAGATCCTGCAGAACGCGGACGACATCGTCATCGAAGAAATCCGAAATGCAGGCCTTTATCGTGAAATCGCGCAGGCTTTCGCCGTGCTGCTGCCGGTGAAGAGCGTCGGCGTGATGGGCGACGAGCGGACCTACGAGAACGTGTGCGCGATCCGCGCCGTCACCACCACCGACTTCATGACCGCGGACTGGTACCGCATGCCGCACGACCTGCTGGACCGCATGTCGCGGCGCATCGTGAACGAAGTGCGCGGCATCAACCGCGTCGTCTACGACATCTCCTCCAAGCCGCCCGGCACCATCGAGTGGGAGTAAATCCCTCCGCTCGATTGCGCGCACTGAAAAAAAATCGCACTCCCTCGCCAAACGCGTAAGCGTATAGTTACTCATCCGCGTCTAAGTCCAAAGTCCAAAACGCGCAGGCCTCCCACGTGGGTGTGTGGGGCACATTGTCGGCGTAACCAGCAGTGGCTACGCTTTGGGTCCAAAATCAGGAGGAAATTTATGATTCGTCGTTTGTCCGTAGTCCGTGCGGCCGCCATCGTCATGGCCCTGGCCCTTCCCTTCACCGCATTCGCAGACTCCGTCGGCAAAGCAGTCGGTGGCGGTAACTCGCTCGACTTCCAGCTCGGCATCAGCGGCCATCAGAGCATCGAGCTTCGCGTCTCCGCTCCGGACGGCGAGATCTACTCGATGACGTTCGAGAACGGCAAGCCCGTTTCGGTCCGTCTCAAGGACCTCGGCGCCACCCCGACGGACGGGGCGTACACGTACGAAATGATCGTCTCTCCGCGGATCTCGCCGGCCGTGGCCAGGAAGCTCGAGAGCGCCCGAGCGGCGAACGACGAAGCGGCCGCGCGCAAGATCATGCGCGAGAACGGCATCGCCTCGGCGGTCACGCAGTCCGGCACGTTCACCGTCCTGAGCGGCTCGATCCTCAATCCGGAAGCGAGAGAGTCGACCGCGAGCAGCGTGAACGAAGAAGCGTCGTTGCGCGACCGCGAGAGCGCGCCTGCGCAGAGCACGTCCCGCACGGCCACGCCGAAGGTCGGCGTGAACGACCAGGTCATCGCCGACGACCTGATCGTGACGGGCAGCGAGTGCGTCGGCTTCGACTGCGTCGACGGCGAGAGCTTCGGCTTCGACACGATCAAGATGAAGGAGAACAATCTCCGCATCAAGGCCGAGGACACCTCGACCGGCACCGGCTTCCCGACCACGGACTGGCAGCTCACGTTCAACGACTCGGCCAGTGGCGGCGCGAACAAGTTTTCGGTCGACGACGTGACGGCGGTGACCACCCCCTTCACCATCACCGGCGCCGCGCCGACGAACTCGGTCTTCGTCGGCAGCAACGGCAAGGTCGGCTTCCGCACCGCGACCCCGGTGCTCGACCTGCACGTTTCGACCAGCGACACCCCGGCTCACCGCCTCGAGCAGACCAACGCCGGCGGCTTCACGGCCCAGACCTGGGACGTGGCCGGCAACGAGGCGAACTTCTTCGTCCGCGACGTGACCGGCGGCTCGCGCCTGCCGTTCCGCATCCGCCCGGGCGCGCCGACCAGCTCGATCGACATCTCCAACGACGGTGATATCGGCATCGGTACGGCCTCGCCGTCCGAGCTGCTCCACGCCTTCGCCAACGAGGACGCGAACACGTTCCTGCTCACCGAAAACCCGAATGCGACCGGCCTCAGCGCGGCCGCCGTCGTCCGCGCGAAAGGCGACACCGCCGCGGTCAACTTCATCGCGCACGGCACCGCCCGCACGATCAGCCGCTGGGGCGTGACCCTCGGCGCGTGGACGGAGCTGCTCGGCGTGACCGGCAACGGTCTGGCCATCGGCACCGCCAGCACCACCCCGCTCATCCTCGGCACCAACAACGTCAACCGCCTGCACATCACCAGCGCCGGCGACGTCGGCATCAACTGCAACGCGCCGACGTTCGACCTCGTGATCGCCTCCGGTACCGGTTGCAGCACGCCCTCCTCGAGCATCAACGCGGGCTCGACCTCCTTCACGGCCGCCTCCTCGCGCACCTTCAAAGAGAACCTCGAGGCGGTCAGCATGGACAACGTCCTCGACAAGATCGGCGAAGTCGGCGTCTACAAGTACGACTTCATCAACGGCCCGAAGGACCGCCTCGGCCTGATGGCCGAAGACTTCCACACCATCTTCGGCCGCGGCGACGAGAAGTTCATCGACGGTCAGGACATCCAGATGGCGCTCTGGCTGGCCGTGCAGAAACTGGCCGCTCAGAACAAGGAGCTCACCGAGCGCCTTGCCAAGATCGAAGGAACGGTGGCGCAGTAACTTCGCGCCGCTCCGTCACGAAAGGCCCGGCTCCGGCCGGGCCTTTCTGTTTTCGGCGCGCATCACGAAATGGCTGTACGGGATCGGCAGCAGGTCGGTCATCAGCGTCGTCTCCACGGCAGGGAAGTGCGCGCGCACCAGCTCCGCGTAAGCCTCCGGCCAGCGTACGTTGCGGCCACGATCGAGCGCGACGAGCATTCGCGCGAGCAGCGGCTGGTCCTGATGACGGACCGGGTCGCTGGAGAAAAAGACGCCGCCGTCGCGCAGCAGACCGCCGGCCGTCGCAAGCAGCGAGTGCGCGTCTTGATCGCTGAGATGATGCAGCAGCGATTTGGCGACGACGAAGTCAAACGTTCCGTCGACCGTCTCCCCGCCGACTCGCGCGCAGAAGAACGAGCCGCGTCCGGCGTAGCGTGTTCGAGCTTCCGCGATGTACGCGGCATTGAGGTCGAATCCGACGTAATCCACACCGCGCGGAAGGTAGTCGAGCAGCGAGCCCGTCCCGCATCCGACGTCGAGCAGCCTCGCCCCCTCGTACGGCCGGAGGAACTCGTCGACCAGTCTGCGGCGCGCGGCGTGCGCGCCGAGGAGGCGCTGAAAACGCTCGTAAACACGGGGCCGGTCGAGCACGCGATGCAGGCCGCTGGAGCGATGAGCCACGTCGTGTATTCTCCCCCACCGACGTGACCGACCGCCCCATTTCATTCAACCGCCCCTCGCTGGTCGGAAACGAGCTCGAATACGTACGCGATTCGATCGAGCGCGCTCACATTTCGGGCGACGGTGCGTACACGCGCCGCTGCGAAGCGCTGCTGTCGGAGCTCCTCGGCGGCGCGCGCGTGCTCCTCACCACCTCGTGCACGCACGCGCTGGAAATGGCGGCGCTGCTGCTGGACGTGCAGCCGGACGACGAGTTCATCGTGCCGTCGTTCACGTTCGTCTCCACGGCCAATGCTTTCGTGCTGCGAGGAGCGAAGCCGGTGTTCGTCGACATTCGTCCGGACACGCTCAACCTCGACGAGACGCGGCTCGCCGCGGCGATCACGCCGCGGACCCGGGCCATCGTGGTCGTGCACTACGGCGGCGTGGCCTGCGAGATGGACACGATCCTCGCAGTGGCCCGCCGCGCGAACGTGCCGGTCATCGAGGACAACGCGCACGGCCTCTTCGGCGCGTACAGAAAGCGCCCGCTCGGCACGTTCGGCGGGATGGCCGCGCTCAGCTTTCACGAGACGAAAAACGTCTTCTGCGGCGAGGGCGGCGCGCTGATCCTCAACGATCCCGCTGGCGCGGAGCGCGCCGAGATCCTGCGCGAAAAGGGGACGAACCGGAGCCGCTTCTTCCGCGGTGAGGTGGACAAGTACACGTGGCTCGACATCGGCTCGAGCTACGTGCCGTCGGACATGCTGGCCGCGTTCCTCCTCGGCCAGCTCGAGCAGCGCGAGGGCGTGCAGGCGTCGCGGCGCCGCATCTGGGAGCGCTATCGCGACGAGCTCGTGGAATGGGCCGCGGCGCGCGGCGTCGGACTTCCGTTCATTCCTGAAGGATCCGATCCCGCGTACCACCTCTTCCATCTCCTGCTGCCCTCCCTCGACGCGCGGCATGCGTTCATCGCCGCGTTGCGCGACCGCGGCGTGCAGGCCATCTTTCACTATCTGCCGCTGCACACCTCACCGATGGGAGAGCGGTTCGGTGGACGGCCGGGCGACTGTCCGGTGGCCGAGTCGGTGAGCGATCGGATCGTGCGCCTGCCGTTCTACGCGAGCATGTCCGAGGACGAGCAGATGCGCGTCGTCGACGCGGTTCGCGCGCTCTGACGTCAGCCGGCGCGGCGCCGCACAAAGTACGTCGGACGCGCCTCGCTGCTTTCGATGATGCGCACGAGGTACTCGCCGATCACGCCGACGCTGACCAGCAGCAGACCACCGATCAGCGAGATCGCGGCGAACAGCGACGCCCATCCCTGCACCTCGATCCCGTGCACGAGCTTGCGGTAGATCACCCATCCCGCCAGCGCGAAGCTGAGGAACGCGAAGATCAATCCCGACGACGCGGCGGTGCGCAACAGGATCGAGGAGTTGTTGATCACCAGATTGCTGAAGACGCGGAAGAGCTTGCGCACCGTGTATCCGCTCCGTCCCCCGGCGCGGCGGCTGTGCGTCACCGTCACCCCCGCCACGTCTTTGCTGACATGGAACATCAGCGCGGGCAGGAACGGGTTGGGTGTGCGGATGGAGAGCACGCCGTCGACGACGGTACGGCTGAGCAGGCGGAATGAGCTCAACTGCAGCCCTTTCGGCTTGCCGATCACGAGCTCGTCGAAGCGCGCCTTGACCGCGCTGGCCAGCCGCCGCAGAGGATGGTGCTGCTTGCGTGCGAACTGGCCGATGACGATGTCGCGGTGCGCGTGCGCGAGCAGCAGCGGGATGTCGCCGGGATCGTGCTGCAGATCGTCGTCCATCGTGATGACGATCTCCCCCCGCGCCTCGCGCAGGCCGCAGAGCGTGGCCGCCTGCTGGCCGAAATTGCGCGTCAACTGCAGAGCGCGGATGTTGGCGCGATCGAGCGCCAGCCGCGCCATTTCCGGCCAGACCACGGCGTCGGGCGAACCGTCGTCGACGAGGATCACTTCGTACTCGCGGCCCCCCTCCCGGAAGACTTCCTCGATGCGCTGCACCAGCGTCGCGAGCGCGGGAGCGTTGTAGACCGGCACGACCACGGAGACGAGCAAGGAGCCAGAGTGTAACGCACGCGAATGCCGCATATACTCGACCGGCGCTTGCCGAAACGGGTCGCCATCCTGCAGTCGAATTACATCCCGTGGAAAGGGACCTTCGACCTGATCCACGACGTCGACGAGTTCGTTTTCCTCGACGACGTGCAGTACACGCGGCAGGACTGGCGGAATCGCAATCGCATCAAGACCGATCGCGGCGCGCGCTGGCTCACCATCCCCGTCGGCACGCATCTCGACCGCCGGCTCTGCGACGTGGAGTTGCCCGACTCGTGGGCCGCCGAGCATTGGCGCGAGCTGACGCGCTGGTACGCCGGCGCGCCGTTCTTCGAGTGGTGCCGCCCGGTCGTCGAGCCGCTCTATCGCGACGGGCCGTTCCGTCTGCTCTCCGATTGGAACCAGCACGCCATCCGGACCATCGCCCGCGACCTCCTCGGCATCACCACGCACTTTCGCGACTCGCGCGAGCTCGAGCGCCGCGGCCGCGGCCAGGAGCACGTCCTCGGACTGCTGCAGCAGCTCGATGCGGGCGCCTACGTCTCCGGTCCCGCCGCGAAGGCCTACCTCGAGCCGGAGCGCTTCGCCGCCGCCGGGATCGAGCTGGTCTGGAAGAGCTACGACGGCTATCCCGAATCGCCGCAGTTCCACCCGCCGTTCGCGCACGACGTGACGATTCTCGATCTGCTCTTTCACACCGGGCCGCGCGCACCCTGGTTCATCTGGGGGTGGCGTGCCGATTGAGAACGCGCTGTTCCTGACCGGCGCGCAGCGGTCGGGCACGACGCTGTTGGCGAAGCTCCTCGACGCGCAGCCGGCGGTCTCGATGCTCTCGCAGCCGTTCCCCCTGCTGTTCGTCGACGCCAAGCGCGCCTTTCTCCAGTCGATCGGCGCAGGCGAAGAGCAGTACCCGCTCGGTCATCTCTTCCAGGAGTTGCGCTACACCGGCAGCGAGCTCACGGCGTTCCTCGCATCGTGGCGCATTGCGCCGGAGAGCCTCGCGGAGCTGTTCGCGCGCATGGACGGCTACTCCGGCCAGTACACGAAATTCACGCGCGAACAGATTTCCGGCCTGGAAACCGCGGGTGACTTCGCCACCGTCGTGGCCCGGCTGCAGCGCGCGCTCTCGCCACGGTCACACGCGCGCTGGTACGGCAGCAAGGAGACGACGTGCGAGGAGCTCGTGCCTTATCTGCTCGACCGCGGCTTCCGTTGTGTGATCGTCGTGCGCGATCCGCGCGACATGGTGGCCTCGCTGAATCACGGCCTCGGAACGGAGTACGCCGGCTCGCCGAAACCGACCTGGTTCAACGTCCGGAGCTGGCGCAAGAGCGTCGCCCACGTGCTGGCGCTGGAGGGACAGCCGCGCTTCCACTGGTGCCGCTACGAGGACGTCGTCGCCGATCCGGCACGCGAGCTGACGCGGCTCTCCAGCGCGCTGGAGCTCGACCTCGATGTGCCGCCGCGTCTCGAGCTTCAATGGTCCGGCAATTCTTCGTACGGCGACCGTGACGGCATCAGCGCGCACTCGGTCCGCGCGTATCGCGACGTCCTCTCTGGCGAGCTGGCGAGCGCAGTCGAAGCGGCCTGCCTCCCCGAGCTGCAGCTCCTCGGCTACGAAACGGCGCTGACGAAAGACGACGCCTTGCACGCGCTGAAGACGTTTGCCGAGCCATACGAGGTGACGCGTGCCGGGATGGACCGCGATCGCGCAAACGCGGAGAACGCCCGTGTCGAGCGAGAGCGCCTCGAGCGGATTGCGTCGCCGGTCGGTCCGCATTCCAGTGCCTGGTTCCTCTTCGAGCGCGCGCATGCGCGCCTGCGTGAGGCCTTTCTCGCATGATCGTCTACGCCCGCCGCGCATCGGCGATCCTCTACAACCTCCTGCGCACGCGCGGCGACGCGCGTCCGTACCTCATGCCCGCCAACGTCTGCCCGATCGTGCCCGAGACGTTCGCCGCGGCCGGACAGGCATTCGAGATCGTGGACGTCGCCGAGCCCTGGCTGGAGCTGGACACCGGCGCCTGCGCCGCACGTCTGCGCGAGTCCGCGGGGGGTTACGCGGGTGTGCTGTTCGTGCATCCGTATGGCAGTACACGCGAGGCCACGCCCTTCTTCGAGGAGCTGCGCGCGCTGCAACCCGATCTTTTCCTGATCGACGACAAGTGTCTCTGCCGCCCCGACTGCGACGGCGCCGCGCTCTCGCCGCTCGCTGACGCGACGCTCTTCAGCACCGGCCGCGCGAAATACGCGGACCTCGGTGGCGGAGGGTTCGCTCACGTGGCCGCGGAGTACCGCGAATTCGGCGGCACCGTGCGGGAGTGGCTCGACCTGCACCCACCGGAGGTGCCGTGGGACGAATATCGCCGCCGGACGGAAGCGGAGAGCGCCGAGGCAGACGCGCAGAAGCAAGCACTGAACGCGATTTACGCGGAGCTCCTGCCACGCGCGATTCAATTGCCGCCGGAGCTGCACCGATGGCGCTTCAACATCCGCGTCCGCGAATCAGAGCGCCTCGTCGCGGCAATCTTCGAGGCCGGACTGTTCGCCAGCCGTCATTACCCTTCGCTGCGCGGCGCGGAGTTTCCGGTCGCCCACGGTGTGCAGCGCGGCATCGTCAATCTCTTCAACGACCGCTATTTCGACGAACGGCGAGCGCGGCTGGCGGCCGAAATCGTGGTGCGTCACGTCGACGCGACGGCCGCTCGTTGATGCCGGCGCGCGAGGATCGCGCGCAGAATCGCGTCCACGCCCAGCGCCGCGAGCACGACGAAGTGCGGCATCAGCGGCGCGCGAAAACGCCAGTCGTAATCGAGGATCGTCAGCGCGTGCAGAAACGCGAAGCCGCCGATCCAGAGGAAGGCCGCGAGCGCGAGCGCGGAGCGCCGCCCGTCGCCGGAACGCAGCGCGTGCGTCAGTCCGACCAGACCGAGGAGATACAGCGGCACGAGGTAGACGAGGTTCAGGAGATTGTGGCCGCGTGAATACGCGGATGAGGTGACCTGGAAGAACCGCACGAAGCGATCGGCCTGAATGACGTAGTGATCGCCCATGGTCACTGCCGGCCGGCGCATGGTCTCGCTGCGCATGTGAACCACTTCCCCTGTTTTCTCCCGCGCCGCGAAATGCTCGATCTTCGGACGGACGAAGGCGAAGGGCCAGCGACCCGGGTCGTGCACGATCCAGGTGCGCACCGCCAGCGTCGCCAGGAGCGCGAGCGCGCCCGCCGCGATGACCACGCGGCGCAGCCCGGGACTGGCGGGACGGCGTACCCACATCCACTCGGCGAACGTGCAGAGAGGCACGAGCAACACGCCCGGCGGCCGGGTGAACGACGCCAGCACCAGTGCACCGGCGAGCCACAGTCGCCGCCGCGGATGGTCGTTGCCGAGGATCCCCTGCGCGACGAGCAGGAACGGCAGAAAGGCGAGGGCGGTGTACAGCAGGTCGGTGATCGGGAAGCGCAGCCAGAGCACGACTTCGTAGCAACCGAGGTAGAGCAGGAGCGCCGCCGCGCTCGCGATGGCGGAGCCGGTGGCCCGACGGACCACGCTGACCAGCATCGTGGCCGTGGCCGCGCTGCAGAGGACATTGAGCGCAACCATCAGGTACATCCAGCGATCGGGCGCGACGCTGCGCGCGGCGCCGAGCGCGAAGAGATAGGTGATCTTGGTCCAGAGCACCGCGCCCGACGAGAAGATCTCGCCGCCGCGCAGGAAGCCGTCCGTCAGTTTCAGGTAGAGGCTGACGTCGGGACTCAGCTTCGGCCCGCCGGCCACAGCCAGGCCGTGGACGAGGAGTGCAACCGCGAAGACGGACCGGTTGCTGTACAGAATTTTTCTCATCACAAAAAAATGTGGACGGGACGCAGTCGGAAGAACTGCGCCCCGTCCGGAGCAGGTGATCCCGGGGCCCTCTCCCCTGGATCGCTTGTGGCGCACTGAGGGGTGCACCGTTGCCAGGGCCGAAGCCCCAGCGACACCTTTTGCCTAGTCGCTCAAGTTGCGGATCACCGTCGGAATATCGAGGTCACTGCCGAAATCGCTCGACGCCATCGGCCCGAAGCCTCCGCTGCCGTCGGCGCGGCTGAAGCCTCGCCGAAAAAAGGGCGGATCGTAGATCTCGCCCTCCGCTCCCACCTGCGGCGGCGCCACTTCTTCATGCTGCGCCGCGATCTCTTTCTCTTTGGGCGGAGCGAACGGGCGGTACGGGACCGGCGCCGGACGCTCCTGCGTGTTGTTGCGCGACGACGACGTCGACGACAGCGACTCGCCGCGCGAGTTGAGCAGTCCCTTCGTGGCCGTGTCGAAGCCGGTGGCGATGACCGTCACCTTCACTTCGTCCTTCATGCGCGGGTCGATGACCGTGCCGAAGATGATGTTCGCCTCGTCGTCGGCGGCCGACTGGATGACCGACGCCGCCTCGTGCACTTCGAAGAGGGTCATGTCCGGGCCGCCGGTGATGTTGATCAGGACGCCCTTGGCCCCTTCGATCGACGCCTCTTCGAGCAGCGGCGAGGAGATGGCGCGCTGCGCCGCTTCCACCGCCCGGTGCTCGCCCTGCGAGACGCCCGTGCCCATCAGCGCCATGCCCATGCCGTGCATGATCGTCTTCACGTCCGCAAAGTCGAGGTTGATCTCGCCCGGGACGGTGATCAGGTCCGAGATGCCCTGCACCGCCTGGCGCAGGATGTCGTCCGCGATCTTGAACGCCTCGTTGAGCGACGTACCGCGCTCGACGAAGTTCAGCAGCCGCTCGTTGGGGATGGTGATCAGCGTGTCGACCGTGTCGCGCAGCGCCCGGATGCCGTGCTCCGCCTGCACGCGCCGGCGCTTGCCCTCGAAGCCGAACGGCTTCGTGACCACGGCCACGGTCAGCGCCCCGAGCTCCGCCGCCAGCGACGCGATGATCGGCGCCGCACCGGTGCCGGTGCCGCCGCCCATGCCGGTGGTGATGAAGATCATGTCGGCGCCGCTGAGCGCCTCCAGGATCCGGTCGGTGTCTTCGAGCGCGGCCTGCTTGCCGACTTCGGGATTGGCTCCCGCGCCGAGGCCTTTGGTGAGCTTGCCGCCGATCTGCAGCTTCACGGGGGCCAGCGAGTTGCGCATGGCCTGCAGGTCGGTGTTGGCGACGAGGAACTCGACGCCCTTGATGCCGGCCTGAATCATCCGGTTGACGGCATTCCCTCCGCCCCCGCCCACGCCAATGACCTTGATTTTTGCGCCGAGGTGCTGCTCTTCGTCGAGTGTGACGGCGAGCAATCCATCGCTGCCAGGTCTCTCGTCAAACGTGATCATTTAACCGTTCTCCGGATAGTAAAGATTTTCGATAGCGAATTCAAACAAATTTCCCGTCACGACCATGCAAACCATTGTTTGAATGAATCCGCCACTTTGGCCAGCCCCTTCCGGGGGCGTCTGCGGATGCGCGTCTGGTCGCGCAATCCCCACAGCAGGAGGCCGCACGCGGCCGCCCATTCCGGGCCGCTGACCGTGTCGGACAGCCCTCCCACGCCCCGCGGCACACCCTTCCGCGCCTGCTGGTCGAACACCTGCTCGACCATTTCCACCATGCCGTCCATCTCCGCGCCGCCGCCGACCAGCACGACGCCCGAACGGATTTCCTTTTCCAGTCCCACTTTCTCGAGATCGCGATACACGAGCTTCGCGATCTCCGCCGCGCGCGGCTCGAGGATCCCGGTCAGCTCCTGCCGGCTGAGGATTTTCGGCGCGCGCCCACCCACCGTCGGCACTTCGATCGGGTCGTCCTCGGTCACCAGCGACGCGAGCGCGCAGCCGTAGCGCTTCTTGATGCGCTCCGCGTCTTCCATCGGCGTGCGCAGCACGACCGAGATGTCGCTGGTGAAGTGACCCGCGCCGACCGGCAGCACGTTGGTGTGGATGACGTTGCCTTCGAGGAAGACCGCGTAGTCGGTCGTGCCGCCGCCGATGTCCATCAGCAGCACGCCCATCTCGCGCTCGTCCTGCGTCAGCACCGCTTCCGCCGCCGCGAGTTGCTCGAGCACGAGCTCCTGCACGGCGATGCCGGCCTTGTTCACGCAGGTGAGCACGTTCTGGTTGTGCGTGCGCGCCCCGGTGACGATGTGCACGTTCGACTCGAGCCGCGCCGCGGTCATGCCCTGCGGGTCGTGGATGCCGTCCTGCCCGTCGACGATGAACTCGCGCGGGATGACGTGCAGCAGCTCGAGATCGGGCGGGATGTTGATCGACTTCGACGCCTCGATGACGCGCTCGATGTCTTCGCGGCCGATCTCTTTGTGCTTGCCCATCACCGAGACGACGCCGCGGGAGTTGACCGAGCGGATGTGATCGCCGGCCACGCCGACGTACACGGACTCGATCTGCAGCCCCGCCATCACCTCGGCTTCGTCGACGGCCTTCTTGACCGCCTCGATGGCCTGGTCGAGGTTGATGATGTTGCCGCGGCGGGTGCCTTTCATCGGCGAGGTGCCCTTGCCGATGATCTCGAGCTGGCCGCGGTCGCTGATCTCGCCGACCAGGGCGCAGACCTTCGAGGTGCCGATGTCGAGGGCGACGATGTACTTGTCTTCAGTTCTGGACATGCGTTGTCTCCAGCGGTTTTACGATCACTCGATCCGCGAACCGGAGGTCCGCGTACTCGATCTTCGGATTGCTTTCGGCACGCAGCAGTGCGTGGAGGTTGCGGTACTTCGTGGAGACGTCGTCGGCGTTGGCGTAGACGACGGCGCGCAGCTCGCGGTCATAGAGCGCGAAGCCGCGCGGCGCGATCGGCCAGACCTCGGAGACGCGCGAGTAGAGCTCGCGATCGCGCTGCCGCAGGGCGGCCAGGAACTGCACGCTGCGCGTGAGCTCCGGGCCCTGCGCGTCGGCGATCAGCGGCAGGTCGTCGTCGCCGACCGACGGCGAGAGCTCCGCGAACGCCGCGCCTTCGGCGTCGACGTACAGCAGCCGCTCGCCCATGCGAGCCAGCGCGACCGGCGTGCGCTCGGTGATCTTGATGCGCAGCGTATCGGGCACTTTCTTCTCGATGTCGATGCTGCGCACCCAGCCCAGTCCGGCCAGGTCGCGCTGCACGCGTTCGATGTCGATCTGGAAGAGGTTCAGGCCGACGTAGCGCCGCGTGGCCTGGTCGAGCGCGGCGCGCGGCGTGTGCTTCGCGCCGTCGATCTCGATCGTACGCACGGCGAAGCGCTCGTCGTGCTGTGTCTGCCGCCACGCCCAGATGCCTCCGACGACGAGCACGGTCAGCAGCCCGCCGTTACGCGCGAGGACGAGCAGCCGCTGCACCTGCACGCGGCGCTGATTGCGCCGCAGCCGCTGCAGGTCGGTGGGGCGGAGGAAGCGGGAGGCGGTCGTGTCGAGACTCATGAGCATTCACCCTGAGCGAAGCGAAGGGTCAACGGAGCCCTCACGATGAACGCGCACTCCGCGACGACCTTCACAGGTGTCCAGAGGGCTCCACTGATTCCTCGCTCCGCTCGGAATGTGGTCAAGAGGCCTCCCCTCGCACCAGTTGCTCGGCGACCTCGTGCACGTCGCCCGCGCCCATGACGATGAAGAGGTCCCTGGGACCGAGGCGGCGGCGCATTTCGTTGACGATCTGGGAGTTGCTGCGGTCGAGGAACTCGATGCCGGGGACGGCGTCCGAGATGATGCGCGCGGAGAGGCCGTCGACCGGCGTCTCGCGCGCGGCGTAGATCGGCGTGATGATCGGAACGTCGGCGATGAGCATGGCCTCGCCGAACTCGCGGGCGAAGTCGCGCGTCCGCGAAAAGAGATGCGGCTGGAAGAGCGCCACCAGGCGGCGATCGGGATACCCGGCCCGCGCCGCGTTGAGCGTCGCACGAACCTCGGTCGGATGATGCGCGTAGTCGTCGACGACGATCGCGCCGAGGTAGTCGCCGAGGATCTGGAAGCGGCGGTCGACGCCGAGGAACTTCGCCAGCGCGTTGCGGATCTTCTCGACCGGGATGCCGAGGTAGCGGCCGACACCGATCGCGGCGAGCGCGTTCAGCACGTTGTGCTCGCCCGGCACGAAGGTCTTGAAAAAGCCGACGCCCGGCACTTCGAACGTCCCGCCGCGGTCGTGGAACTGGAGGTTGACCGCGCGCAGGTCGGCGGCCTCGGTGAGGCCGTAGCGCACCGCACCCTCGGGCAGCAGCCGCGCCACGTGTGGATCATCGACGCAGCCGATGATCGCGCCACCCGGCTTCACGTTGCCGAGGTAAATGCGGAACGCTTCGAGGATGGCCTCGAAGGAGCCGTAGTACTCGAGATGGTCCGCCTCGATGTTCGTCACCACCGCCACCTCGGGGTGGAGCTGGTGGAACGTGCGCGCGTATTCGTCGGCTTCGACGACCAGCAGCTCGCCGCGGCCGCTCTTGGCATTGGTCTCGAGGTTGCGGACCATGCCGCCGACGAGGACCGTCGGCTCGAGGCCGGCTTCTTCGAGGACGACCGCGATCATGGCGGAGGTCGTGGTCTTGCCGTGCGTGCCGGAGACGCCGATGGCGCGCTTCGGATTGGCGATCGCGCCGAGGGCTTCGGCGCGCTTCATGATGCGGATGTGCTGCGCGCGCGCGGCGTCGATCTCCGGGTGCTCCCCCTTGACGGCGGCGGTGACGATCACCAGGTCGACGCCCTGCAGGTGCGCGGGGTCGTGGCCGATGGAAACCGGCACGCCGCGGCGCGTGAGCAGGTCGGTCGACGGCGAGTGACGCGCGTCGCAGCCGGAGACCTGGTATCCGGAGTCCGAGAGGATCTCCGCGATGCCGCTCATCCCGATTCCGCCGATGCCGACGAAATGGATGTTTTTAATGTCACCAAAATTCATTACGGTTGTGCGGTCTTAATGTGAAAGTTTAAGTTTGTGGATGGACCGAAGCAATTAATTTCTCTGAATACGCTCGATCAAATCGACGATATTTTTCGTTGCATCCGGTAAAGCGAGGGTCTTTGCGGCCGCGCCCATGCGCGCGGCCCGCTGCGGATCGCCCAGAATCTCGGAGATGGCCGCGGCCAGACGCTCCGGCGACAGCTCTTTTTCGGTAACGACGACGGCCCCGCCGGCACGCTCGACGACGCGGGCATTCAATTCCTGGTGGTTATTGGTGGCGGCGGCGAACGGCACCAGCACCGCGGCACGTCCGAGGGCGCACAGCTCGCCGATGGTCATGGCGCCGGCGCGGCAGACCACGAGGTCCGCCGCCGCGATCTCGTCGACGATCGGATCGAGATAGGGAACGACCCGCGCGTGCGTGAACGCCGACGCGCGATACGCGCCCTGCACTTTCTCCAGCTCGTTCGGACCGGTCTGGTGGACGATCTCCAGCGAGTCCTTCAGGCGCGCCAGGAAAAGAAGCGCGCCGGTCATGGTGTCGTTGAGGATGCGCGAGCCCTGCGAGCCGCCGAAGATCAGCAGGCGGAGCGCGTTGCTCGTTGCTGGCTTGGCGGGACGTCTGGCCTGGAAGAACTCTTCGCGGATGGGATTGCCGGTGACGGCGCCGTCGGGGCGTTTGAGGCGCGGGAGCGCTTCCGCGAAGGCAACGGCGACGGCGGTCACCCAGCGCGAGACGACGCGGTTGGCCAGGCCGGGGAAGGCGTTCGCGTCGTGGATGATGGTCGGGACGCCGCGCAGTTTCGCGGCCACGAGCACCGGTCCGGACGAATAGCCGCCCACGCCGAGGACGACGTTCGGCTTGTGCTTGCCGATCAGACGAAAGGCCTGCACGAATGCGATCGGCACGCGCACGACGTTTTTGATCAGATCGAGGCCGCCTTTGCCTTTGAGGCCGCCGATGTTGATGAACTCGAGCGGGAAGCCGGCCTTCGGGACGATGGTCTACTCCAGCCCTTTCTCGGTGCCGACGAAGACGGCCATGCGCGACGCGTCGCGGGCCATGTACTCCCGTGCGATGGCAATGGCGGGATAGATGTGTCCTCCCGTCCCACCGCCTGCGATCATCAACACACCCTGCACGCCCATCGCTCGATCGTCCTTAGCCTGATTGTTGTGAGAAGTTGAGCAGCAGCCCGACGGCCATGAGGCTCGCGATCAGCGACGAGCCTCCGTAGCTCACCAGCGGCAGCGGAATGCCTTTGGTCGGCAGGAGACACAGCGCGACGCTGACGTTGATCAGCGCCTGAATGACGATCATCAGCGTGCAGCCGAGCGCCGCGTAGAAGGCGAAGCGATTGTGGCTGTAGCGCGCGATCCGGAAGCCGCGCCACGCGAAGACCGCGAAGGTGGCCAGCAGCAGCACCGCGCCGAGGAAGCCGAGCTCCTCGCCGATGATGGAGAAGATGAAATCGGTGTGCGGCTCGGGGAGGAAGAAGAGCTTCTGCCGCCCGTTGCCGATGCCCAGTCCCTCGAAGCCGCCGGTGCCGAGGGCGATCAGCGACTGCATCGGCTGAAAGCCTTTGCCCAGCGGATCGGACTCGGGATTGAGGAACGTCAGCAGCCGCTCGCGGCGATAGGCGGCGCTGCCGGCGAAGTAGATCAGCGCGACCAGCACGGTCGACGAGCAGATGGCCACATAGCGCCACGACAGGCCCGCGGCGAAGATCATCGCCGAGGCCACCAGGACCAGCGTCGTGGCGGTGCCGAAATCGCGGCCGAGGAGAATCAGGCCCGCGAACAGCGCCAGGATCAGGCTGGCCGGGATGAGCGTCGTGGTGACGTCGTTGATGCGCTCCTCGCGTTTCGACAGGAACGACGCGAGGAAGAGAATCATCAGCGGCTTCGCGAACTCGGAAGGCTGCAAGGTGGTCCCCGGCAGCGAGATCCAGCGGTGCGTGCCGTTGATGGGCGACTGGAAGAGCGCGACGATCAGTCCCAGGGCGATCAGCGCCAGGCCGCCGTGCAGGACGCGCCGGTCCTGCAGCAGCGCCGGATTGACGTGCATGAGGAACAACATCAGCAGCGCGCCGGCGATGAGGAACACGCCCTGCCGCGTGAGGAAGTAGTACGGGCCGTGGCCGAAACGCTGCGTGGCGATCATGGCCGAGGCGCTGTAGATCATGACCAGGCCGAGCACCACGATCAGGGTGGCGGTGCTGAACAGCCACGTGTCGAATGAGAGCTTTCTACTCATAACCCACGCACCAGTTCTTCAAAGTGCTCGCCGCGGTGCTCGAAGTTCCGGTACTGATCGAAGCTCGCGCATGCGGGCGAAAGCAGCACGGTGTCGCCCGGCTTGGCATTGGCGCGGGCCCATTCGAGCGCGTGCTGCATGTCGCCGGCAGGGACGATCTCACCCGCGCTGTTCAAGGCTTCGGCGATGCGATCGGCGGCGTCGCCGATGGTGAGCACGGTGCGCGCTTTCGACTGTACGAGGTCGCGCATCCGCTCGAACTCGCCGGCCTTGTCCTTGCCGCCGAGGATGAGGATGACGCTCGACGGCGCGAAGCCTTCGAGCGAGGCCAGCGTCGCGTCGACGTTGGTGCCTTTGGAGTCGTTGATGTAGCGCACGCCGTCGAGCTCGCGCACGAGCACCATGCGGTGCGGCAGGCCGGCGAACGTGCCGAACGCGATCTGTACGTCCACGTCCTCGACGCCGACGGCGCGCGCGGCGAGCCACGCCGCGAGTGCGTTCTCGACGTTGGCCTGTCCCTGCAGTTTCAGCGACGCGCGCGGGATGCGGCGCTCTTCGGAGCCGACGCAGATCACCATGTCGTCGCCGTCCAGCCATGCGCCGCGCTCGACGCGCCTGGTCGCGGAGAACTGCCACTGGCGGACGTTGGCGCTGCGCGGCGTCTGGCGGCGGTCGTGGGCGTTGACGATGGCGGTGTCGCCCGATTCCTGGTTGCGGAAGATGCGGTGCTTGGCCGCGGCGTACGCGTTGAAGTGCGGGTAGCGGTCCATGTGATCGGGCGTGATGTTGAGCAGCAGGGCCACGTTCGCGCGGAACGTCTCCACGGCTTCGAGCTGGAACGACGAGAGCTCGAGCACGTAGGTGCGCTGCTGCTCCGGGTCGATCGCGGCGATGAGCGGCTCGCCGATGTTGCCGGCCACGATGGGCTGGCGCCCGGCCACCTTGAGGATCTCGCCGATGAGCGCCGTGGTGGTCGACTTGCCGTTCGAGCCGGTGATGGCGATGACGGTGCCTTTGAGGTGGCGGTACGCGAGCTCGATCTCCCCCATCACCACGATGCCGCGGCCGGTCGCTTCGCCGAGCAGCGGGATGGTCATCGGCACGCCGGGGCTGACCACGATCCGGGTCACGTGCTCGAGCAGGCCGTCGTCGTCGCGGCCGAAGGCCGTCTCGACGCGCGAGTCGAGCTCGTACGGCAGCGCCGGCGCCGGATTCTTGTCCGTCAAAACGACGGAGTCGCCCTGAGCCGCGAGAAAATTCGCGGCGGCGACGCCGGATTTGGCGGCTCCGATGATCAAGGTTTTGCTCATTCGTCTGTTTGTGCGTGTCTTCGTTACACGTTGCTCGTTGCTCGTTCGAGGTGAGGTGTCGCGAGACGCAACAGCACCCCGGCCGAATAACGAGCAACGTTCAACGTCATCTCAGTTTCAACGTCGCCAGCGCGAGCATCGCGAAGATCACCGCGATGATCCAGAAGCGCACGACGACTTTGGTCTCCTTCCACCCCGAGAGCTCGAAGTGGTGATGCAGCGGCGACATCTTGAAGATGCGCCGTCCAGTCAATTTGAAGGAAGCGACCTGCAGGATCACCGACAGCGCCTCGACCACGAACAGCCCGCCCACCAGGATCAGCATCAGCTCCTGCTTGATCATCACGGCCAGGCAGCCGATCGCGCCGCCGAGGGCCAGTGAGCCGACGTCGCCCATGAAAATCTCGGCGGGATGGGCGTTGAACCAGAGGAACCCGAGCGATGCCCCGACCATCGCCCCGCAGAAGACCGCCAGCTCGCCGGTCTGCGGCACCCACGCGATGCGCAGGTACTCCGCGATGCGCGCGTGGCCCGCGGCGTAGGTGAGGACGGTGTACGTGACCGCGGCCACGAGCGACGAGCCGATGGCCAGCCCGTCCAGTCCGTCGGTGAGGTTCACCGCGTTCGACGAGCCGACCAGCACCACCATCACGAAGGGGATGTAGAGCAGGCCCAGGTTCAGCGCGACGTCTTTCAGAAACGGGAAGGTGATGGAGGTCGAGTAGTTGTTGCGCAGCATCGGCAGGTACGCGATCGCCAGCGCGGCCAGCAGAGCGATGAGGAACTGCGCGCCGAACTTCTCCGCCGGCGTCAGGCCGAGGTTTCGCTTCTTGGCGAGCTTGCGGTAGTCGTCGACGAAACCGACCGCGCCGTACGCGCCGGTGATGAAGAGCACGATCCAGATGTAGGGGTTGGTGATGTCGGCCCAGAGCACCGTCGGGATGATGATCGCGACCAGGATCAGGATGCCGCCCATGGTCGGCGTGCCGGCCTTGGCCTGGTGCGACTTCGGCCCTTCCTCGCGGATGAACTGGCCGAGCTTGATGTGCTTCATCCGCTCGATCAGCCAGGGGCCGAGGACGAGCGAGATCAGCAGCGCCGTCAGCGCGGCGAAGGCCGTCCGGAAGGTGATGTAGCGGAAGACGCCGAAGCCGACGAACACATCCCGGAGCTTGAAGAGAAGGTGATACAGCATCAGGCACCCTCCAGCATCGCAACCGCTTTATCCAGGCCTACACCACGACTGCCTTTGACCAGCACGAGATCGCCGGGCTGCACGAAGGCGCGCAGGAACGCGCCCGCCGCGTTGGCATCGGCGAAGTGACGGAGATTGGCATCCGGGAACCCGGCTTCGCGGGCCCCTTCGAGCAGGGCCTGCGAGCGGGAACCGACGCCGACGACGACGTCGATGGACTTCGGGATCTGCAGACCGGCGTCGCGATGGAACTGCAGCTCCTGCTCCCCGAGCTCGAGCATGTCCCCGATCACGGCGATCCGCCGCATGGCCTCGGCCTGGGTCATCAGCTCGAGCGTGCGCGCCAGCGCGTACGGGTTGGAGTTGTACGTGTCGTCGTAAATCGTGGCGCCGTTGAACTGGATGGTCACCCCGCGGTGGTACGCGGGCTTGACCTCGCGGACGCCGGCCTCGATGCCGCTCCAGGAAATCCCGATGGCACGGGCGCAGGCGATCGCGGCCAGGAGGTTGTCGAGGTTGTGCCGTCCCGGCAGCGCCAGATCCAGCTCGAGCGTCGTGCCTTCGGCGACCAGGGTGAAGCGCGTGCCGAGGAGGCCGCGGTCGCGGATCTCGGTAGCGTGGTAGTCGGCGTCGTGCTCGACGCCGTACGTGACCTTGCGGCCTTCGAAATCCCTGGAGATGCGGACCACGTGCTCGTTGTCGTTGTTGACGACGACGGTGCCGCCCGGCGCGAGGTTCTCGAGCAGCTCCCGCTTGGCCGCGGCGACGCCGTAGATGCCGTCGGCAAAGAACTCGATGTGCACCGGGGCGATGTTCGTGTAGACGCCGACGTTGGGGCGCATCAGCCCGGCGATCTGGGCGATCTCGCCGGCGTGGTTCATCCCCATCTCGCTGACCACGACTTCGGTGCCGTCGGGCATGTTGTCGAGACAGAGCGGCGCGCCGATCTGGTTGTTGAAGTTGCCCCACGACTTGTGGGTGCGGCGCTCGGTAGCGACGAGCGTCGCGATCATCTCTTTGGTGGTGGTCTTGCCGGCCGAGCCGGTGATGCCGATCAGGAGCGGGTCGTACTCGGCGCGGATGGCGCGCGCGAGGTTCTGCAACGCGACGGTGGTGTCGTCGACCTGCACGATCGCTTTGTCGGTGCCCTCGGGGACGTTCTTGACGACCGCACCGCGCGCGGTCTGCAGCGCCTGCGCGAGGAAGGTGTGGCCGTCGAGCCGCTCGCCCTGGATGGCGAAGAAGACGGAGTCCGGCTTGACCTCACGCGAGTCGATGACGACGGAGGAGCATTCGACGTCGCCGCCCTGGACGAGCGTGCCGCCGATCATCTGCGCGAGACGGGAGAAGGTCAGCGTCGGCATGCTGCCTCCTGATGCCGGACGGACAACGTCCGGCCCCGCCGCGTTTCGTCGCCATTGCTCGTCCCCTTCCCCGAGAACTGCCTGGCGAACCCCAACCGACCACCCACGCCGAAACCGGCCGACGGAGCCGGAACCCGGAAATGATAATCGAATGTCATAAAGTATTTCAATGCCATTTTTGATTACGTTTATTGAGTGCGAATTCTGCTTCTTCGCGGTCGTCGAAATGCGTGACCCGGTCGCCGATGATCTGGTACGGCTCGTGGCCCTTGCCGGCGATGACGATCACCTCGTCCTCGCCCGCCTCTTCGATGGTGCGCGCGATGGCCTCGCGGCGGTCGCGGATGGCGATTGCGTTCTGCGCGGCGATCCCGCGCGTGATCTCGTCGATGATGGCCTGCGGGTCTTCGCCGCGAGGGTTGTCGCTGGTGACGATGACCCGGTCGGCGAGACGGGAGGCGATCTCCCCCATCTGCGGACGCTTGCCGCGGTCGCGGTCGCCGCCGCAGCCAAAGACGACCGAGACGCGGCGCTGGCCGGCGATGTCGCGCACGGCGTGCAGCAGCTTCTCCAGCGCGTCGGGCTTGTGCGCGTAGTCGACGATCACCGTCGGCGCCGCATCGCCCACGCGCTCGAAGCGTCCGCGCACCGAGGTCAGGTTGCGGATACCGGCCTCGATCTGTTCGGTGGGGATGCCGACGACCAGCGCCGCGCCAATGGCACCCATCCAGTTGTAGAGGTTCGGCAATCCGAGGAGCTTCGACTCCAGGCGGATGTCGCCGCGCGGCGTGACCAGCGTGCAGCGCAGCCCTTCCACGGAGATGTTCAGGTCGTCCGCGGGACGGATGTCGCCGGAGTGGCGGCCGAAGGTCATCGCGTTCGCGCCGAGCTCGTTCGCCAGGCGGCGTCCGTACTCGTCGTCGATGTTGACGACAGCGGTCTGCCGGGTGCGGTCGATCTGGTCGAAGAGGATGCGCTTCGCGGCGAAGTAGTCCTCGAAGTCTTTGTGAAAGTCGAAGTGCTCGCGCGACAGGTTGGTGAAGACCGCCGCCGCAAAGTGCACGCCGTACGTCCGCTTGAGTGCAAGCGCGTGCGACGACACTTCCATCACGGCGTGCTTCACGCCGGCCGCGACCATCTTGGCGAACCACTCCTGCAGCACGACCGCGTCGGGAGTGGTGCGATCGGCCAGGAGGCGCTCGTCGCCGGCACGGTATTCAATGGTTCCGATCAGTCCCACCGGCCCCCCGCCAGCGTCGAGAACTGCCTCGAGCATGCGCGTCGTGGTGGTCTTGCCCGAGGTGCCGGTAACGCCGACCAGCGAGAGCTTCTCCGCCGGGCGGCCGTGAAAGTTCGCGGCGATGAGGGCGAGCGCGGCGCGGGCATCGTCGACGAGCACGTCCACGTCGCCGGACTCGGCCACGACCGCGGCGGCGCCTTTCTCCAGCGCCTGCGGGATGAACTCGCTCCCCTTCTTCGCGGTCCCGCGGATGGCCACGAACAGCGCCCCCGGGGTCACGAGACGGGAATCGGGAGTGACGGAGCTGATTTCGACGTCGGCGCCCCGAACTTCGCGCACGGGCACGTCACGTAAAAGGTCGGCGAGCTTCATCCGCGCGCCTCCAGTCGCAACACGATCTTTCGCTGTTCCGGCAGGGCTCCGCCCGGTTGGGGATCTTGTGAGGTAACCACTCCGCTTCCGATGGTCCGCACCGCGAGGCCGCTCGACACGGCGCGCGCGATGGCTGCCCGCGCGTCGAGACCTCGCAGATCAGGCACTCCTGATGCCGGACCGCTCGTCTGCGAAGGTTGCGAAAACGTGGCCAGTTGTGTGGCGCCAAGGCCGATCGAGCGCGACGGCCGCGAAGGCGCGACACCCATGTACCGCAGGCTGGCCTCGGCGATCTCGCGGAAGGCCGGCGCGGCCACGATGCCGCCGTAGTGCTCGGCACCGCGCGGCTCGTCGATGACCACCAGGATCGCCAGCCGCGGCCGGTCGGCCGGCACGTAGCCGGCGAACGAGCCGACGTAGCGTCCGTCGACGTAGCCGAAGCGTCCGACTGCCTTCTGCGCCGTGCCGGTCTTGCCGGCGGAGACGTGCTCCGCGAGGTTGGCTTTGTCGCCGGTGCCGCGCACGACGACGTTCTTCAGGATCTCGTTCAGCACGGCCGCGGTCTTTTCCGACATCACGCGCACCGGCGGTTTCGGCTGCGGCTCGTAAACGGTGCGCCCTTCGCCGTCGATGACGCGCTTGACGATGCGCGGCTCGGGCAGGATGCCGCCGGTCGCGACCGCGCTCACGGCGCGCACGACCTGCAGCGGCGTCGCGCCGATCTCTTGTCCGATGGAGATGCTGGCCGGCGACACCGGAGTCCACTTCTGCGTCTTGCGCAACAGCCCGGCGGACTCGCCGGGCAGCGGCAGGCCGGTGCGCTCGCCGAAGCCGAAGCGGCGGATCCATTGATAGAAGCGGTCGTGGCCGAGGGCCATGCCGACGCGCACGGTGCCGACGTTGGAGGACTTTACGATCACGTCTTCGAACGAGAGCAGCCCGTACTGGTGACCGTCGTGCTCGCGGATGGTGATGTTGCCGATGGTGATCTGCCCGTTCGCGCAGTCGAGCATCTGCGACGGCGTGACCAGGCGCTCTTCGAGCCCGGCCGCGGCGGTGATGATCTTGAAGGTGGAGCCCGGCTCGTAAAAGTCCTGCACGCTGCGGTTCTTCCGCGACTCGGGAGAGAACTCGCGGAAGCGGTTCGGATCGAACGTCGGCGCGGAGGCCATGGCCAGGATCTCGCCGCTGTTCGGGTCCATGACGATCACGGAGCCGCCGCCGGCGCGATATTTTTCGACCGCCTCTTTCAACGCGCGCTCGGCGATGAACTGGATGACGGAGTCGATGGTCAGCACGACGTGCTGGCCGTCGCGCGGACGATTGGCGCCGTCGCCGCCGAGGAGGTAGACACCTTTGCGCGCGTCCTTGAGCAGCGTGACTTTGCCGGGCGTGCCCTTCACATAATCATTGAAGGTGTGCTCGATACCGCCCAAACCGTCTCCGTCGACGCCGAGGTAGCCGATGACGTTCGCGGCCAGCATCGAGCGCGGGTACGTGCGGCGGTGCGCCTCGATAAAGAAGATGCCGGGCAGCTCGAGCTTGCGTACTTCGCGCGTCACTTCGAGCGGCAGCTGCCGCGCGATCCAGGCGAAGCTGTTCGTGCCGCGCAGTTTCGACTCGAGCTCGCGCGCGGTCAGGCCGATGCCCGGCACCGCCGCCAGCGCTTTGGCAACGGCGCGGCGATTGGTGACGGCCTGCGGATCGGCGTAAATGGACTCGGCGGCGATGCTCTCCGCGAGCACCCGGCCGCGCGTGTCGAGGATCGAGCCGCGGACGGGATTCAGGTCGAGCGTCCGCTCGTGCTGCCGCTGCGCGCGCGCGACGTAATGATCGTGACGCGCAAGCTGCACCTGCACCAGCCGCCCCACGACGACGATGCCCCACGCGGCCAGCGCGGCGAAGATGACGATCAGACGACGGTGGGTGATGACCATCAACGCCCTCCGATCGGGGCGCGGCTCAGGGGGCGGTGCAGGGGGCAGTGAGCAGGGCGGGGGGCGCAGGAGCGGAGCGACCGCGCGTCAGCACGTTCCTCTGTCATCCCGAGCGTGAGTCGAGGGACCTGGGCGGGCGGGGGCGCGATACGCGTCCATTGCACGTGCAGCG
>DASVSV010000232.1:0-12583 GCA_036387915.1 Thermoanaerobaculia bacterium | reverse complement strand
AACCTCACGAACGAGGCCGCGTACACGTACCGCGTCTGGGCCGACCCGACCGGACGCCCGCAGGACACGCCGGCGGGGAACTCCGCGCATCCCCATCCGACCGGCACGCCGGACGGGTTCCAGGCCGCGCTGATCGGACAGACCGACATCACCGTGGCCAACTATCCGTTCAGCATGAACGATCCCTGGCTGCCGGACGGGGTCAACGAAACCGTCGGCAACAACGTCGACGCGTACTCCGACCTCTTCTATCCGAACGGGCTCTGGCCGATCGCGACGCCGGCCACGCCGGCCACGGGCGACTTTCGCGCTCAGGCCACCGGCCTCAATGCCTTCCAGCACACGTACGACAAGGCGCAGCCGCACAACCACGTGTCGCGCATGGCGGCTGCGACGCAGCTCTTCGTCGACATCAACTTCCTGCACGACTGGTTCTACGACTCCGGGTTCAACGAGGCGTCGGGCAACGCGCAGCAGAACAACTACGGCCGCGGTGGACTGGGCAACGACCGCATCCTGGCCGAGGCGCAGGACAGCAGCGGCCGGAACAACGCCAACATGTACACGCCGGCCGACGGCGCATCGCCGGCCATGCAGATGTACATCTTCGACGGCAACAACTCCGGTCCGATGGTCAACGTCGATTCGCCCGCCTCGATCGCCGGACCGCGCAGCGTCGGCACGGCCTCGGTCGGACCGACCACGTTCGAGGTGACGGCCGAAGTGGTGCAGCCGCAGCCGCTGACCGGCTGCAGCGCGCTCACGAATGCCGGCGCGGTGGCGGGGAAGATCGTCTTGGTCGACCGCGAGCCGACCAGCGGCGCGGACGGCTGCTCGCTGGCGGTGAAGCTCACCAACATCGCCGCCGCCGGCCCGGCCGGCATCCTGGTCGTCAACTACTCTACCTGGCCCGACACGCTCTTCAATCTCTCCGAAACGGTTCCGGGTTTCAACAAGCCGGTGCTGACCATGAGCTGGAACGGCGCCGCGCCGATGAAGGAGCAGCTCGCGTCGAGCAATACCGTCACCGCGACCATGGCCCGTCCCAGCACCGCCATCGACCGCGACGGCACGCTCGACAACCAGATCGTCGCGCACGAGTGGGGTCACTACCTTTCCAATCGCCTGATCGGCAACGCGGCCGGACTGAGCACTCTGCAGTCGCGCGGGATGGGGGAGGGCTGGTCGGACTTTCTGGCCATGATGCTCACCGTTCGCGCCGACGACACGGCCAACCCGACCAACGCGAATTTCAACGGCGTCTACGCGACCGGGACTTATGCCGACAGCGGCGGTCCGAGCGGCGGCACGAATCAGGGCTACTACTTCGGCATCCGCCGCGCGCCGTACTCCACCGACTTTGCGAAGAATCCGTTCACGTTCAAGCACATCCAGCACGGCGTGGCGCTGCCGGCCGGCGTGCCGCTGCAGCTCAACGGAGGCAGTAACGCGCAGGTCCACAACACCGGTGAGATCTGGGCGAACATGCTCTGGGAGTGCTACGCGGCTCTGCTACGCGACACCCTCGGGGCCACGCCGCGGCTGACGTTCGCCCAGGCGCAGCAGCGGATGAAGGATTACCTGGTGGCGGGGCTCAAGCTGACGCCTGTGGCCCCGACGTTCGTCGAAGCGCGCGACGCCATCCTGGCCGCCGCCGCGGCGAACGACCAGACCGACTTCACGTTGCTGTTCGGTGCCTTCGCCAAGCGTGGCCTCGGCGCCGGCGCCGTCGCGCCGGACCGCTTCAACGGCTTCAACTCGCCGGTCGTCGAAAGCTTCCTGACCGGCGGCGACGCAAAGCTCCTGAGCTCCACGCTCACCGATGCCGGTGGCTCGTGTGACAACGACGGGATCCTCGATCGCGGTGAGACGGGCCTGCTCACCATCACCATCAAGAACACCGGCACGGCGACGCTGAACGGCATCAGCGGCACGGTCAGCGTGACTTCCCCCGGCGTGACGCTGCCGAACGGCGGCGCGATCGTCTTTCCCGACGTCGCCCCGTTCCAGACCACCACCGCAACGGTGGCCGTGGCCATCTCCTCGGGCGCCACCGGCATCCGCACGCTCCAGTTCTCATTCCAGTACGCGCATGCCTCGATGACCGTGACGCCGCAGACCGCGACGCTGACCCATCGCGCCAATCTCGACTCGGTCAGCGGCGCGTCCGCGACCGACACCGTCGACGCACCGGTCACGGCCTGGACCACGACCTCGGGCGTGGCCGGGATCAACGGGCCGTGGGCGCAGACGCTCAACGGCGCGCAGTCGCTGTGGCACGTCAACGACGCGTCCGTCGTCACGGACGAGCGGCTCGAGTCGCCGCCCATGACGATCTCCGCCGCCGGCTCCTTCAAGCTCGAGTTCGACCATCTCTTCAGCTTCGACTACTACTACGACGGCGGCGTCGTCGAGATGTCGCGCAACGGCGGCGCCTGGACCGACATCGGCTCCAGCGCCTACAACGGGTACATCTACTACGGCTCCAACGGCGGGAATCCGCTGGCGGGACGCTCCGCTTTCACCGGCTCGGGCGGCCCGGCTCACGTCGCGCTGCAGCCCACCGTGGCCGCGGGCGACGTCGTGCGGATCCGCTTCCGCATCGGCACCGACTACGTCGTCGGCGCTCAGGGATGGGACATTGACTCCATCAGCGTGAGCGGCATCCTCGAGACGCCGTTCACGATGGCCCTGGCCGACCCGGGGTGTGTCAAGAGCACGTCGACGCAGGTGCACTCCAGCGCCAATCCGTCGAAGCTCGGCACGAGCGTCACCCTGACCGGAACCGTCGTCGGACCGGGGACGCCCCCGGGGCCGATCACCTTCTTCGACGGGAACTCGGTCCTCGGTACGGTGAACACCGTCAACCGAGTGGCCAAGCTGACGACGTCGTCGCTCGGCCCCGGCGCGCACCAGATCGTCGCGCGCTACGACGGCACCACCGTCTACGCGACCTCCAGCTCTCCGCTGTTCGTGCAGATCGTCGACGACTGCAGTGCCGTGCCGGCGATCAACTTCGTTTCCGCGTCGACGCGCGTGCCGGTCGGGACGACGGTGCCGCTCTCGGTGACGGCCACCGGCAGCGCGGGCATCTCCTATCAGTGGTACGCCGGCACGGCCGGCAACACTTCGACGCCGGTCGGCAGCGGCGCGAACGTCAACGTGACGCCGTTCAGTACGACCTCGTACTGGGCGCGCGCGACGAACGGCTGCGGCTTCGTCAACAGCGCCGCGGTGACGGTCACGGTCATTCCGCCGACGCGCTTCTACACGATCACGCCGTGCCAGATCGTCGACACGCGCTGGTACAACAACCCGATCAAGTCCAGCGAAGTGCGCGTGTACGAGCCGTACTGGGGCTGCGGCATGTCCTCCCAGGCGAAGGCGGTCTCGGTGAACATCACTGTCTACGACCCCACTTCCACGGGCTGGCTGGCGCTCTACTCGGCCGACGTCACATTCCCCGGGGCCAGCACGATCAACTACCGCGCCGGCCGCACGCGCTCGAACAACGCCATCATCCCGCTCTCTGCCACCTACGCCGGCGGCTTCCGCGTCTTCAACATGGGCGTCCCGGTCCACTTCACCATCGACGTCAACGGATACTTCGAATGAGAATGAACATTTTCCGCACTCTTGCCGTCGCCGCCGTTTTCGCCGCGCTTCCGTCGCTCGCATATGCCGAGGGACCGTTCGATTACTACACGCTCCCGCCGTGCCGCGTGGTGGATACGCGTAATCCCGTGGCCACCAACGGCGGGCCGGCCCTCTCCAGCGAGGTCGATCGCACCTTCTCCATCCGCGGCGCATGCGGAGTGCCGATGAACGCCCGTGCCGTCACGTTCAACGTGACCATCACCGGCGCCTCGACAGACGGCTTCATCATGCTCTGGCCGACGAATCGGTCGCAGCCCTACACCGCGGGGACGATCCACTTCAAAGCGACCGACATGGCCCTCGCCAACGGGGCCATCGTCGCTCTCGGCACCAACTCGCCGGACCTGTACGCGTTGAACAGCGACGGCACCGTGCACCTGCTCCTCGACGTGACGGGCTACTTCAAGTAGCCCGTCACCCGTTGCGGGCGCGGTAGGCCATGTAGGCGAAGATCACCACGACCGCCAGGAGCGCGATCCGTCCCACGCCCATCATCCGTGTGTGCGTGACGTGTCGCGTGCCTTTGGGCTTGAGGCCCGTCACGGCGGCAGCTGCGGCGATTACGACGGCGAGGCCAAGCCAGACGAGCCAGTTCATGCAGAGCGAGGTCTACAAGACGCACGCCATGCAACCGCATCAGTCGGTGTCCGTGAATAGATTCGACGGCAGGGGCCCATCAACCAAGGTCGGCCCTGCCTGTGCATGAGGCTCCTGCGAGAGCAGCGCTCGCGCGCCGCAGAGAGAGAGAAGATTGCCGTACTGATGATCGAGCACAAAGTACCCCGCGTACTGATCGCGGACGACGAGGAGGCCATCCGCACGCTGGTGTCGCGGATGTTGAAGCGAGCCGGATTCGAGCCTCACGAGGCCACCGACGGGCAGCATGCCATCGAGCAGCTCGATGCCGCTCCGTTCGACGCGCTCGTGCTCGACCTGATGATGCCGCGCGTCGACGGTTTCGGCGTGGTCGAGCATCTCATCGACACCCACCCGGCGATGATGGAGAAGACCGTCGTCATGACGGCCTTCCCGAAGGCGGCGGCCAAAGAGCGGCTGCACCATCTCTGCTGCATCCTGTCGAAGCCCTTCGACATCAACGAGCTGATCGGCCTCGTCCGCGACTGCGCGGAGAAGTGACGCTCCACGCGCCCGGGCGGGCACGTGGAGCGGCGAGCGTCAGCGCCGGTTTCCGCCGAACAGGCGGAGCAGCATCAGGAACAGGTTGATGAAGGCGATGTAGAGCACCAGCGCGCCGAGGATCGAGAAGTGCTCGCGATACTCGCCCGAGGTGGCCATCACCTTGAGCTGCTGGTTGTAGTACGCCGTCAGGCCCAGGAAGATGATCACGCCGACGGCCGACAGGATGAAGCCGAGCATGTTCGACTGCAGCCAGATGTTGATGATGAAGCCGATGAAGATGCCCCAGAAGCCCATGATCAGGAACGAGCCCATGGACGTCAGGTTCCGCTTCGTCACGTAGCCGTACACGCTCATGCCGGCGAACATCGCCGCGGCCGTGAAAAAGGCCTGAAAAATGGCCGCCTGCGTGTAGATGAACAGGATCACGCTCAGCGTCAGGCCGTTCAGTAGCGAATAGATGAGGAACGCCGACGCCGCGGTCGACGCCTTCATGTGCGTAATGCGCGCCTGGACCCACATCGCCAGGCCGAACTCCGCGATGATCAGGCCATAAAAAACGACCCGGTTCTGCAGCACGAGCTGCTGCATGGCCGGCGAGTTGAACACCCACATCGCGGCGGCAGCGGTGATCGCCAGCCCGCCGAACATCCACGCATACACGCCGCGGATGAACTCGCGGACGCGCACGTCGCCATCGGCCGTGCTGGCGCTGATCCACGCGGGTTGCTCAGGTCGGTGAGTATATTGGCTCATTCAAATCCTCCAGTTGTCGCCGAGTCTAACAATACTCATGCCCCGGCGTACTCCTTGCTTCGCTGGAATTCACAATGCTAGACTCAGGTTTCGGAAAACAGCAAAATTTGACAATGGTCGGCTCATGCTGATCTAAGCAATAGAAGGAGAACAACTTATGTCGAAAATTATCGGCATTGACCTCGGGACGACGAACTCCGTCGTCGCGGTCATGGAAGGCAACGAGCCGAAAGTCATCGTGAACGCCGAGGGCAGCCGCATCACGCCGTCGGTGGTCGGCTTCGCCAAGAACGGCGAGCGCCTGGTCGGCCAGGTCGCCAAACGCCAGGCTGTCACCAACCCTGAGAACACGGTCTTTTCGATCAAGCGCTTCATGGGACGCAAGTTCAATGAAGTCAACGAAGAGATGAAGATGGTGCCGTACAAGGTCATGCAGGCGTCCAACAGCGACGTCCGCATCGACGTCTCGGCCAAGCAGTACTCGCCCCCCGAGATCTCCGCGATGATCCTGCAGAAGCTCAAGCAGGCCGCGGAAGACTACCTCGGCGAGAAGGTGGACCGCGCCGTCATCACCGTCCCCGCGTACTTCAACGACTCGCAGCGCCAGGCCACCAAGGACGCGGGCGAGATCGCCGGCCTCAAGGTCGAGCGCCTCGTCAACGAGCCCACCGCCGCCGCGCTCGCGTACGGCCTCGACAAGAAGAACAACGAGACCATCGCCGTCTATGACTTCGGCGGCGGTACGTTCGACATCTCCATCCTCGAAGTCGGCGACGGCGTCGTCGAAGTGAAGTCGACCAACGGCGACACGCATCTCGGCGGCGACAACATCGACCAGAAGCTCATCGACTGGATCATCGACGAGTTCCGCAAGGACCAGGGCATCGACCTCTCCAAGGACAAGATGGCCCTGCAGCGCCTGCGCGAAGCGGCCGAGAAAGCGAAGATCGAGCTCTCCTCGACGATGTCCACCGACATCAACCTGCCGTTCATCACGGCCGACGCCTCCGGTCCCAAGCACCTCAACCTCTCGCTGACCCGCGCGAAGTTCGAGCAGCTCATCGGCGACATCGTGCAGAAGACGATGGGTCCGCTCAAGCAGGCCCTCGCCGACGCCGGCGTCGACCCGAAAAAGATCGACGAGGTCGTCCTCGTCGGCGGCTCCACGCGCATCCCCCTCGTGCAGCAGGCCGTGAAGGATTTCTTCGGCAAGGAGCCCCACAAGGGCGTCAATCCCGATGAAGTCGTCGCGGTCGGCGCGGCGGTGCAGGGCGGCGTGCTCGGCGGCGACGTCAAGGACGTCCTGCTGCTCGACGTCACCCCGCTCTCCCTCGGCATCGAGACGCTGGGCGGCGTGATGACGAAGCTCATCGAGCGCAACACCACCATCCCCACGCGCAAGTCCGAGACCTTCTCGACCGCGGCGGACAATCAGACCTCCGTCGAGATCAAGGTCTACCAGGGCGAGCGCGAGATGGCCTCGGCGAACAAGCTCCTCGGCGCGTTCCACCTGATCGGCATTCCGCCGGCGCCGCGCGGCATCCCGCAGGTCGAGGTGACGTTCGACATCGACGCGAACGGCATCATGCACGTCACGGCCAAGGACCTCGGCACGGGCAAGGAGCAGAAGATCACCATCACCAGCTCCTCCGGTCTGTCGAAGGAAGACGTCGAGAAGCTCGTCAAGGACGCCGAGGCGCACGCCGATGAAGACCGCAAGCGCCGCGAGGAGATCGAGGCCAAGAATCAGCTCGACAGCCTGGTCTACAACGTCGAGAAGATGCTCAGCGAGAATCGCGAGAAGCTCGCCGGACCCGACGTGCAGTCGCTCGAGAGCGCGATCGGCGAGGCCCGCAAGGCCATGGAGTCGGGCGGCGTCGACGAGATGAAGCGCGCCACCGAGAACCTGACCAAGGCCTCGCACAAACTGGCCGAGGTGATGTACTCGCAGGCCGGTGCGCAGGGCGGCCGCGGTGCCGGTCCCGGCGCGGGCGGTCCCGCGGACGGCGGCGCGTCGAACAAGGACGACGTCATCGAAGCGGAAGTCGTCGACGAAGCCAAGTGAGATGAAGTGGAGTTCCTCGGTTCCTCGGGTTCCTCGGCGTTCCTCGCAGGAGCGAAACCCGAGGAACTCCGAGGGACTCCGAGGAACTCCGAGGAACTCGCGTCATGGGCAAACGCAGAGCAGACGGCTTCGTGATGATCTCGATCATCTCGGAGCGCTACAACATTCATCCGCAGACGCTCCGCCTCTACGAGCGCGAGGGGCTGATCAAACCCGCGCGCACGTCCGGCAACACGCGTCTCTACGGTGAAGACGAGATCAAGAAGCTGGAGATGATCCTCACCCTGACCCGCGACCTCGGCGTGAACCTGGCCGGCGTCGAAGTGGTCCTCCAGCTCGCACGTATGATGAACGAGGCCGACGTCGAGTTCGGCCGCCTCCTCGACTACATCCGCCAGTGCATGCTCGACAAACGCCACGGCATCGAGCGCGAAAACGCCCTGGTGAAGTCGGCCCCGCAGGGTCTGACGCGGACGCGGTGACGGCCGAGCGGCAGTTCCTCGGCGAGTGGCGGCAGATCCGTCCGGACCCGCGTCCCGCGTCGATCCTGATCACCTTCGAGTCCGGCGGGCGCGTCGTCTACACGATCGAGATGGGCACCGTGCAAATCTTGGAGCTCACGTGGAGGTTGGACGGCGAACAACTCGTCGTCAACCAGAGCGGCGCACCGACGGTTATCTCACGCTTCCGCTTCCAATCGCCGACGATGCTCGTCCTCGAGCGGGATGGGGAGCGGTCCGTGTACGTGCGTTCCTGAACGCACGCTTCGCATTGGACCCACGCGAAGAAGGTTTGGGAGTGCGGCGGCGAACGAGCCGCCGGTTGTGTCCGCATGCAACTCGAGAGCGGCCGCTCACCGCTCCGAAACGCGTTGCCACCAAAGCGGCAGCTCGCCGCCGCCGCACTCCTGAAACCGATGGTCTTCTGTTGGAATGTCGGGTGAGCTCGATCGCGCGCGTAGCACGCTGAAGAAAATAGCCCCCCGGCTTCCAGCCGGGGGACAAGCGGGCCCTTGGTACAGCCCGTGTAGCGGGCGACGGATCACCGAGGTGCCACAGGATTTCGGCGGACGAAAAATACCCGCGGACGTGATCTGCCGCCCTGTACGCGGGCTGAAGCCTTGGGTGTCGCGTTCCCCCGGCTGAAAAGCCGGGGGCTATTGTCTTTGGCGTGCTACGCACGCATTGATGCGCGCTTCACGAACGAGCCACCGCTTTGGTGTCCACGCGCAATCCGAGAGCGGCCGCTCACCGCTCCGAAACGCGTTGACACCAAAGCGGCAGCTCACCGCCGCCGCACTCCTGAAACGCGCGCGCCGCGGGTGCGCCCGCGGGTTGACGTAGACTGCGGCGGTGCGCGATCGCAGGTCGAGAGTGGTCAGGGCCTCGAAGAACATCTGGATTCTAACGAAGGCCGCGTCGTCGTCGTGGGTCGACGACTATGCGCAGAGCATGGGCGCGGCGCTGGCGTACTACACCATGTTCTCGATCGCGCCGTTCCTGCTGATCGTGATCTCGGTGGCCGGTCTCATCTTCGGCGCCGAGGCGGCGCGCGGCGAGATCCTCGCGCAGTTGCAGTACCTGATGGGGACGCAGAACGCGGAAGCCGTCCAGAAGCTGCTCGAAAGCGCGAGCAAGCCGGCCGAGAGCATCGCCGCCTCGGTGGCCGGCGTCGTCCTGCTGCTCGTCGGCGCGACGTCCGTCTTCGCCGAATTGCAGGATGCCCTCGACCGCATCTGGCGCGCGCCGAAGCGGCACAAGGCCGGTCTCTGGAGCCTGCTGCGCGCACGCCTGCTGTCGTTCGGCGCGATCACCGGCATCGCCTTCCTGCTGATGGTCTCCCTCGTGGTGAGCGCGAGTCTGGCGGCGATGGGGAAGATGTGGGGACCGCTGTTCGCGGACTGGCAGGCGCTCGCCAGCGGCGTCAACTTCCTGGTGAGCTTCATCCTCACCGTCGCGGTGTTCGCCATGATCTACAAGACCATGCCGCGGGCCCGCGTGGCGTGGACCGACGTCTGGATCGGCGCCGGCGTCACCGCGCTGCTCTTCACGATCGGGAAATCGCTGATCGGGATCTACCTCGGCAGGAGCGGGGTGATGTCGGCGTTCGGCGCCGCCGGCTCGCTGGTCGTCTCGCTGGTGTGGGTCTACTACTCCGCCCAGATTTTTCTGCTCGGCGCCGAGTTCACCTGGGCCTATGCGCTGACCTTCGGCTCGAGAAAACAGCACCCCATCCCGCCGGCGGCCCCCGTCGTTCCAAGCCAGACCGCGGACCGGCGCCCGGACGCGAACATGATGGAGGCGAAGAAGGCGGCCATCGAGGAAGACCGCATCAACGGCGAAGATGCGCCGCATGCGTGACGGGCGCGGCTCAGCCGCGTCCTTTTCGTGACGATGCGCCGCTGGCCCGCCTGCCGGTCTTTGCCAGCGCCGCCTCCAGCCGGTCGCGCACGGCGGTCAGTTGCTCCATGGCCGTGTCGAGAAGCTCCTCGAGGGTCTGCCTTTCCAGCGCTCGCGGCACCGGTGTGCCGGCCGCGCCGTCGCCGGTCAGGAGGGATGCGGCCGGAAAGCCGATGACGTCGGCCAGGACGACCAGCAGCGCGGCTTCTACCGACTGCTTGCCGTTCTCGATGCGGGAGAGCGTCGCCGCGCTGATGTCCGCGTCCCGGGCAACGTCACTGAGGGCCAGAGCCTGCGCGCGACGTGCGTCTCTGATGCTGGCGCCGATCCCGGCGGCGAGCTGCCGCCGGGAAGCTCCCCCCCCCCGCGTGTTTGGGTTCGTTTCGCCGGCATGGTGGAGGGGCATACTAGCAGCGCACCGCGCCGTTTCCTCCGGTCCGCCCGCCACCGGTGATCCTCCAGTACACGTAGTTCGCGAACTACGTCTCCACCGACTTCCGTATACTGCCGGCACAGTCTCATTAGAGGGTTCCGCGAAAGGAGCATCCGATGCTGAAGCTCGGTCGTCTCGTTTTCCTCGTTTTCTCCCTCGGTGTCGTCCTTCCTCTCTTTGCCCAGAGTGCCACCATCCGCGGGCGGGTCACGCTCGCCGACGGCTCGGCGCTGCCGGGCGTCACCGTCTCAGCCGAAGGCGCCAACGCGATTACCGACAGCGACGGGAGGTACGAACTGACCGTGCCCCAGCGCGGCTCGGTGCGCGTGACCGCCATGCTGCAGGGATTCCAGACCCGCACTGTGACCGTCAACGCGGGCAGTGGTGAAGCGACGCACGACTTCACGCTCAGCGTCTCCTTTGGCCAGGAGATCACGGTCGGCTCGCGCGCGATCGGCGCGGAGCAGGAGAAAGCCGTCCCGATCGACATCATCACGCAGGAACAGATCACCACCTCTCCCTCCACCGAGACCAACCAGATCATCCAGAAGATCGCGCCGTCGTTCAACTTCCCGCGGCCGACCATCACCGACGGCACCGACTCCGTCCGTCCGGCCACGCTGCGCGGCCTCGGGCCCGACCAGTTGCTGGTCATGGTCAACGGCAAGCGCCGCCACGCCAGCGCGCTCGTCAACGCGAACAGCAGCGTCGGACGCGGCTCGAGCGGCGTCGACCTGAACGCCATTCCGGCGGCGGCCATCGGCAACATCGAGATCCTGCGCGAGGGCGCGGCGGCGCAGTACGGCTCCGACGCCATCGCCGGCGTGATCAACCTGGTCCTCAAGTCCGACGTCTCGCCGCTCGAGCTCTCCGCCAAGAGCGGCATGACCACGCACGGGGACGGGCAGATGCTCGACGTCAGCGCCAACGGCGGCTGGGGCATCGGCGCCGGCGCGCTCGTGGTGACCGGCGAGTACCGCGTGCGCTACGACACCAATCGCGCCGCGCCCGATCCGCGCGATCAGATCGTCAACGGCGACGCCGGCAAAAACTCGGTGGCCCAGCCGAACACGCACTGGGGCGACTCGTACGCGCGCGACTCGATGCTGTTCGCCAACTTCAACCTGCCGGTGGGGGAGGACCGCAAGCGGATCTTCTACGCCTTCGGCGGCTACAGCAATCGCCACGGCTCGCACGGCGGCTTCTACCGCCGCGCCCTGCAGGCGCAGAACTGGCCGAACATCTATCCCGAGGGTTTTCTCCCGCTCATCCAGCCGCGCATCACCGACTTTGCGCTCACGGCCGGTACGCGCGGCGAAATGGCCTCGTGGTTCTACGATCTCAGCGCCGGCTACGGCCAGAACGAGTTCGACTTCTACGTGGCCGACTCGCTCAACACCTCCCTCGGCCCGAACGTGACGCAGACGAAGTTCTACTCCGGCTCCCTCGGCGACGACCAGGTCACGGCGAACCTCGACGTCTCCCGTCCCTTCAAAGTCGGCGCGCTGGCCGGACCGATCAACGTCGCGTGGGGACTGGAGTGGCGCCGCGACGGCTTCGAGCAGATCGCCGGCGAGCCGAACTCCTACATCAACGGCGGCTTCAAAGACCGCTTCGGCAACGTCGCCCCGGCCGGCGCGCAGGTCTTCCCCGGCTTCCAGCCGTCGAACGAAGTCGACGTGACGCGCAACAGCAAGGCCATCTACGCCGATGTCGAGGGCGACGTCCTGCCGATGCTCCGCCTCGGCGTGGCCGGGCGCTATGAAGACTTCAGCGACTTCGGCGACACCACGAACGGCAAGATCACGGCGCGCTTCTCGCCGCTGCAGAACTTCATCCTGCGCGGCTCGGCCAGCACCGGCTTCCGCGCGCCGTCGCTGAGCCAGGGCAACTGGTCGGCCATCAGCACCAACTTCCTGGCCAATGCCCAGGGGCAACTGGAGGCGTTCCAGACCGGCACGTACCGCGTCGACAGCGACATCGCCCGCGCCCTCGGTGCCCAGCCGCTGAAGGCTGAGAAGTCGAAGAACCTCAGCGCCGGCATCGTCTGGCAGCCGCTCTCAAACCTCGAGGTGACGGCCGACTACTTCAACATCGACATCGAAGACCGCATCGTCTTCTCCGGCAACTTCACCG
>DASVSV010000231.1:0-10459 GCA_036387915.1 Thermoanaerobaculia bacterium | reverse complement strand
CGCACGTGTCCATGTGGGACGCGCCCGCGGAGTTCAATCGCGCGGTGCTGTCGTTTCTGGACGAGGTCGACGCGACGCCGTTCGTCGCCGCTGCACCGTCATTCTCGTGGGGCATCTCGGGATGGACGTTGGTCTCGACGGCGGGCATCGCCCACCGCCAGTCAGGCCGCCGGCGGGACATCGTGCTGGTGCACGGATTGGGGATGTCGAGCGCGTATTTCGTGAATCTCGCACATGAGCTGTTCGCGCGCGGCTGGAACCCGATCGCGCCCGACCTACCTGGCTTCGGCGAGAGCAACAACGGTCCCGCGGTTGGTCCCGCGGAGCACGCCACGATCCTCGCGTCATGGGCCGATGCATTGGGCATCCGGGACGCGGTCTGGCTCGGCCACTCCATCGGCTGCAACGCCGTCGCGCACCTGGCCGCGCTCCGCCCCGACCTCGTGCGCGCGCCGGTGATGGCCGGCCCGGTCTGGACGCGCCGGCACTGGTCGCGTGTCTTCTTCATGCTGTCGCTGGACGCGTTGCGCGAGCCGGTGTCGCTGTACCGCCACGTCCTGCGCGCCTACTGGCGCACCGGCGTGGCCCGCTGGTGGCTCACCTGGCGCCGCTACATCCCCGACGTCGCCGCCCCGCCCCCGCCCGCCCTCCACCTCGCCGGCACCCGCGACCCCATCCCCGACCGCGAAGTTCTGCGTGTGGTGGAGGTGCCGGGCGCCCACGCCTGCGTCTTCTCGCACGCTGGGGCGGTGGCGGGGGAGATCGGGCGTGAGCTACAACCGCGGACGTGAGCCGCGGGACGAGAGTCGGGTCAACTCCTCACTGACGGCGGCGGAGGAACTCTTCGCGGACGTCGTCCCAGTCGACGTACTCGCCGCGTTGAATCTCCGCCATGCGATCCTCGAGCTCCGCTGCCTGCTCTTCGGTGAGGTCGTACTGTTCCGCGTCGTCCGCTTTCTCGTGCTCGCTGGTCACGTGCGTCATAGCGAAAGCGTACCTCGGTGTTTGTGCGGCGAAAGCTACAGCCGCGGACGTGAGCCGCGGGCGCCATGGCGGATCGTGGAGATCTCGATGACGTCGTCGTTCAGTAGGCGGTAATAAATGAAGTACCGGATGCGATCGAGCCAGATTCTTCGCACTTGGCGCCGGGACGCTCCGACTGGCTCACCCATGAATGCGTTCGAGCGGAGCAACTTCAGAGCAGCGTCGACGTCTTCCTCGAAGGCACCAGGAGCTTTGTCGCGGTGCTGGAGCCACCAGCGCGATGCCGCTTCGAGTTCACGCCATGCGCGCGTCGATATTCGAATGCGGTAGCGAGTCACCGGTTGCGACGGAGAAACTCTTCGCGAACGTCGTCCCAATCGACGTACTCACCGCGCTCGATCTCGGCAAAACCAGCTTCGATATCGGCCTCTTCTTCAGCAGTGGGGATGTAGACCTCTTCGGCCTCGTCCTCTTTTCCGCGATCGCGGATGACGTGTGTCATACCGAAATCGTACCTCGGTTCTCGGCGGCGAGGGTTCGGGTGAGCCAAAGGTTGGTGAGCTTTTCGAGGACGGTGTTCTGGCGGAGTCTGGCGCGGAGGTTGGTGAAGTCGACGTGGTCGAGGGGCTGGTCCTGGTTGTAGCAGGAGAAGACGAAGGACTCCTTGCCCGTCGCCGGGTCGACGTGGCGCTGGAGGCATTGCGCGCAGACCTGTTTCATCATGCATTGCATCGGGGAGTTGATCGAGCCGATGCCGATGTGGGTCGGGTTGAGGTGCGGCGCCAGGACGGCGTGGCGCGCGTCTTTGACGGCGCGCATCATGCCGTCGGAGCCGATGGCGATCAGGCGTTGCGCGTCGCGCAGGTCGAACATCCGCGGCTCGCCGGCGTACCAGAGCATCGACTGCACGATGTTCCCCGTAAATGCGAGGTCCTGCTCGCGGCGCGGCGGAATGGGCTCGCCGGCGTCGACGGACCAGACCACCTGGTGCGTGCCCGCTTCGATCTCGTCGCGTTTGAAGACGTCGGCGGCTTTCTTGTAGCCGGCGAAGTAGACGACGCGGCAGCCGTTGTCCTTGAGCGCGCGGGCGATGGAGAAAAGCACCGCGTTGCCGAGCCCTCCGCCGGCGAGGAGGATGGTCTCGTCGCGGGGGATCTCGGTCGGCGCGCCGGTCGGCCCCATCAGCACGACCGGCTCGTCCTTCTTCAGCATCGCGCAGAGGCGCGACGAGCCGCCCATCTCCAGCACGATCACGGAGAGCAAACCGCTGGCGGGATCGGCGGACGCGCCGGTGAGGGCCAGTCCCTCCATCGCCAGCGCGGTGCCGCCGAGGGACGGGGCGTACGTTTCGAAATTCTGCAGGCGGAAGAACTGGCCGGGGAGGAAGTGCCGCGCGGCGAACGGCGCGCGCACGACCACTTCGACGATCGTCGGCGTGAGGCGATTGACCTCGTGCACGCGCGCGATCAGACCTTCGTCGAGTTTGGCGACGAGCGACTGCCAGCGAGAGTCGTCAGCCGGCGCAGTTTCGCCGGCGAAGATCGACGCTACGTGCGGGTAGCCGTACTTGGCCGAGGCCATCGCTTTGACGACGTTGCCGGCGTATTTGGGGTGGTTGTCGCCGTAGAACGAGATCAGCTTCTCGCGCCGCGAGGGATGCTGGTACGACGTGAAGAAGCCGCGGTCGCGCGAGGCCTCGTCGTCCTCGATCAGCTCGCGATTGGGACCGAGGGAGTGGGACTGGAAGAACTGCTTCCACTTGTCCAGCTTGAACGTGCCGGGATGCTCCTTCTCGTAGATCACGTTCGGCGCGGTGCCGGCGGCGATCATGACCGTGCGCGCGGCCAGCTCCACGATCTCGCCGGAGTCCTTCCAGCGGCCGTCCTCGACGACCTGCTTCTCGAAGAGCAGCGACTGCACGTGGCCGTACTGATCCGCGACCGCCTCGACCGGCGAGAGCATCTCCGCGTATGCGATCCCTTCCTCGAACGCCTTCTCGATCTCCTCGAAGTTGAGGCGGTACGCGGGCGAATCGAGCATCGACTTGCGATAGGCGATGGTCACGCCGCCCCACGAGCGCACCAGCGGGATGAAGTCCGGCTGCTCGCCCGCGGCCGCGGCGCGCGCACGCTCGTCACGCACCGCCCGCCCATGCCCCAGGAACTCGTCCAGAATTGAAAGCTCCTCGGCGTCATAGCCGGTGCGGACGATCTCCTCGCCCAGCTCCACGCACATCGACTCGTAGCGCTCCAGCACCTTCTCGACCTGCACCGGGTAATACGCGAAGAGCTCCGTGGCCGTGTCGATCGCGGTCAGGCCGCCGCCGATGACCAGCGCCGGCAGGCGCACCTGCAGGTTGGCCAGTGAGTTCTTCTTGAACGCGCCCGTGAGCTGCAGCGCCATCAGGAAATCGGACGCCTGCCGCATGCCGCGCACGAGGTTGTTCTTCATGCGCACGATGGTCGGCGTGCCCGCGCCGGCGGCGACGGCGATGTGGTCGAACCCGAGCTCGTCGAACGCTTCTTCAATGGTCAGCGTCCCGCCGAAACGCACGCCGCCGTAGACGCGCAGGTTCTGCTTCCGCTCCAGCGCGATGCGGATCACCTTCAGGAAGTTCTTGTCCCAGCGCACGGTGATGCCGTACTCGGAGACGCCGCCGAAGCCCGCCAGCAGGCGGTCGTTGAGGTCTTCCCACAATTCCTTCGCGTCCTTGATCGGCTCGCGCAACCATCTTTCGTCTGTCTGATTTCCACGGAGGGGCTCGATCTTCAATCCGTCGATCGCGACGACGCCGAAGCCCTCATTGGCAAGGTAGTGCGCCAGCGTGTAGCCCGCGGGGCCGAGGCCGACCACGAGCACGTTGCGGCCGTTGTACGGCAGGGCGATGGGACGGCGGGCGTTCAGCGGATTCCACATCGTCAGCAGCGAGTAGATCTCGAAGCCGTACGGCAGGAAGAGCACGTCCGTCAGCGCGCCGGTCTCGATCTGCGGGATGTTGACCGGGTCCTGCTTCTGGAAGATGCACGCGCGCATGCAGTCGTTGCAGATGCGGTGGCCGGTGCCGGGACACATCGGGTTGTCGATCATCACCAGCGCCAGCGCGCCGATGGCGTCGCCGTCCGCGCGGAGGAAGTTCATCTCGCCGATCTTCTCGTCGAGTGGACAACCCTCGAGGGCCATCCCCAAGGGGTTCGGTTTGTAGGTGTTGTTCGCCTGGAGAAACCCTTTCGAGCAGGAGTCTTTCTTCCGCTCGTGGCAGTAGATGCAGTAGTGCGCCTCGTCGGTGATCTCGCGCGGGGTCATGCGCGGATCGGTGAGATGGAACGCGTCGCGCCGGCGGAAGTGATGCTCCTCTCCGCCGAACCGCAACCCGTCCACCGCTTCGGTCGGCACGAGTTTGTCAAAGTGCAACGGGCGCGGCAGACGGAACGAGGTCCAGCCGTGGAACGCCCCTTCTTTCCAGCGCGCGGCGGTCCAGTTCACGAGCAGGTCGGTGAGCTCGTGCAGCGCCGCGGCCTCGCGTGCGATCGACTCGTTCGACAGGACACGCTCGCGCCGGGTGACGGTCTCCGAGAATCCGGAGCCGAGGCGCTCGCGCAGTTGTGACAGGGCATGACGCGCGTCGGTGGACGGCGCAAGCTCCTTCGCGCCGCGCGGATAGTCTTTCTCGAGGTCGAGCAGGCGATTGGCGGTGATGGCCAGCGCCAGCTCGTTGTCGACATTCGCCCCGTTGGCAACTCCCGCGGCGATCGTGGCGATGAGGATCTCCGCCGCGGGCGCGGGTACCGGCGTCTGCACCTTCGCCACGCGCTTGGCCACGAACTCCCGTTTGAACCGCGCCACCTCGGCGTCCCGCTCGGCGCGCGTGCGCAGCGCGCTCACGCCCGGCTCGACATGGAAGAGCCGCGTCAGGAACATCGACAGATACCGTCCCACGCCGATCAGCAGCGCCGACTCCTCGGGTGCGGGCAGTTTCTCCGTGCCGTTCTGCACGCCGGTGCGATAGGTGTCGAAGCGGCGGAAGAGGTCGGCGTCGTGCTCCTGCACGAACGCGTCGAAAGCCACGGTGAGGCGGGAGAGGCCGGTGTGGGATTGCAGGTCGGAGTAGGTGAAATCGTCGAGGCCGAGTCTCATAGTCTCAGCGCCGCATAGTCTCACAGAGGTCGCGCACGTTTTTGTGTCGAGGCCCACACGATGGCCAGGGTGGCGAACACGAACAGCGCCACCGCATTCGCGACGAGGTCAGGGCGATGGTGGTCGAGCAGCGAGACCGCGGTCTGCAGCGTCGTGCCGAGGAAGAGCACCATCGGCCAGGCCAGCGGATTGGCTCCGAGGATGTAGCGTCCGACGACCCAGACCAGCAGCGCCAGCACGAGTGCCCGGGCGAGCATCAGCGGCGCCTGCGAGGCGGTCGACGTCGGATCGACCAGCGCGCAGAACACGGCCACGATCGTGAACGCCGCCGCGTGTTTGCGCAGAGCGAACGCGAACAGCGCCACCGCGGCGGAGAAGATGATCGAGCTGGTCAGCGCGCGCCCGGTCTCCACGAGCGCCGGGAACGGCGTCGCCACTTCGCTCGGCGCGACGAGATCGACGACCGCCGCCGACGGCACCGCGTGCGCGAGGATGCGCGTCGAGACGTCGGCGATCACGATCACCGCGAGCGCCGTCAGGGCCGCCAGCACCGCGCTCTTTCCGAAGCGCGCCCGTCCTTCGCGCGTGGTCAGGCTGAGCGCGTACGGCACCACCGCTTCCAGTCCCGCCAGCGCCAGGAAGAGCACCCCGAGCTGCAATCCCGCCTCGGCCACGAAGCGCGTGAGCAGGCTGACGCGGAACGTATCCCACGCCACGGTGGTGCCGTAGCCGAACAGCGTCGACTCATATTTGGCGAACAGCGTGGCCAGGGGGATGACCGCCAGCGCGAGCGTCCAGCGCATGGCCCGGCGCCACGGCAGTCCGTGCCGGCGGGTGGCCATGACCAGGCCGGCGATCACGATCGCCAGGATGCCCACCGAGCCGGCGATCTTCATCACGAACAGCACGACGTTCAGCAGCGTCTGCGTGTTGGCCTCGCGATAGACGCTCTCCGGAATCTTGATGGTGGTGTTGAACTGCGTGACCTCGGCGCCCGCGACGCGCACGGTCACGCGGCGGTTCGCGCGCGGCGCCAGCGGGATGCGCTCGTCGAAGTGGAACAGCCAGTCGCGCCGCCGCGGCTGCGGGAACGTGAGCGCTTCCTTCAATTCAAACGCGCGCGCGTCGAGGCCGTACGCGGCGAACGCGCGCAGTGCCACCTGCGCCGCGAGCGGCTGCGGCAGCGTGGCGCCGGGCAGGGCCTCGTCCTGATACTTGTGATAGCCGACCACGTGCGAGGTGCGCGGGTCGACCTCCACGAAGATCTCTTCCTTCTGCATCGGCGTGAAGAAGCGGACCATCCACGTGCCGGCTTCGATGCGGCTGCGGAAGATCTCGATGAGGTCGCGCACGCTCATCCCGTTCTGCACGAGGTACGTCGCGGCGATGGAGTCGAAGTTGCCCGGCCCGCCGCCCTCCTCCCGTCCCGACTCCGGATCCCACGAACGGAAGCCTTCGACGGGCAGGGCGATCACGTAGTCGAACGGTTTCTGCACGTGACGTTTGGCGATCTCTTTCGCGCGCTCTTTGGAGATGCGGTAGTCGAGCGCATCGGATGGCGACGCGGGCCGCAGCGCGAACATCACCGCCGCGACGGCGATTACCGCGGCGCAGATCAGCACGCGCTTCCGCGTCGGACGGATCTCCGCCGGGAACTCCGCCGCCGCGATGGCCACTTCTTCGTGCGGCGGCGACGGCTCGAGCGGAATGGTGGCGTTGGAGAGGTCGTCGTCGGGGACGAAGCCCTTGTTGCGGATGTAGAGGACGACCGAGGCGATGAAGGGGATGGCGAAGATCAGGCTGGCCAGCGCGGCGGAGACGACGTAGTACGTGTTGCCCGACGCGAACAGCAGCGTGGCCGTGTAGACCGCGTCGATGGTGTAGTGCCAGATCAGCAGCGGCAGCAGGCCGAAGCGATCCATCATCAGGCCCGCGGCGATGCCGGCCACTCCCACTTCCACGCCGCGGATCCAGTACGGCTGCTGCGGATACGTGGCGTGTCCGAAGCCCCAGATGAAGCCGGCCAGGATCATCGCGAACCAACGCGAGCGGACGAAGCGCTGCAGGAACGGAATGGCGAACGCGCGCGACAGGAACTCTTCGCTGAACGCGGGGAAGAATCCGGCGAACAGCACCGCCACCCACGGCAACGCGGTGCTGAGCATGTCGTCGTACGGCACCTCGGCCGGTGACCACGCCCCCACGCGCTGCGCGGAGATATAGAAGAGGACCTGGTAGGCGATGAACGTCGGCACCAGCGACCAGCCGAGGATCATCGAGAGGAAGACGCGCTTCGAGGCCAGGGCCTTCTTCGTCCAGAGCCGCGGCATGGCCAGGTGCTGCGGCAGGCGCTCGCGATAGAGCACTTCGCCGGCGCCGCAGATCACGATCAGCAGCATGGCCGTGCCGATGCTCTGCACCGCGCTGCCGAAGAAGAGTTGCCCGAGGTAGGCAGGGTAGGAGGTGGTGGTGTCGTACCACGCCAGCTGCGACGGCATCTCGTTGAACGCCACCGCGCCCTGCAGCAGCACCGCGGCGATACCGATGGCGAGCAGGAAGCGCAGCCGCAGGTCCCCGCGGCGCAGCCGCATGATGAAAACCACAATCGCGCCGATCATCAGCGCCGCGTTGAAGATCGTGTCCACCGCGCCGGCGGCCGCGTTCTTCGAGCGCAGCTCGCGGTACGAGCGCAGCCACGCGTCCGGAACCTTGAGCTCCTGCGTGTAGCCGGTGACGAGGTCGCCGTCGATGGTGACGGTGTGGCGGTACGTCGCGCCCGCGGGGCGGATGCGTTTCGACTCGAACGTGTAGATGCGCTGGATGCGCTTCGGCAGGCGCCGCTCGCTCGCGGAGAGGAGCACGAGGTCGTCGGTCTTCACGCCGATCGACTGCAGAAACGGCACCGGCGGACGCATGCCCCCCACCGCGCGATCCTCGGGGATCGTATGCGAGTAGCCGATGATCTCGCCCGTCGGAGCGACGTCGACGCTGAACTCTTCCTCGACCAGCGGGCGGAACCAGCGGTGATGCCAGGTCCAGACCCGCACATCGCGGCGCAGCTCCTGCTGCGCGCGCTCCAGCCCCAGGTTGCGCTCGAGGAAGATGCGGGCCTGCGCGTCGGAGTCGAAGCGGACGGCGTGCTTCATCCCCAGCACGTTCACGCGCTGCGCGGCCAGCATGCGCTCGGCGAGGGCGCGCGACGTGGTGCGGTCGTATTTGAAGTCGATGGATGCCTGGGGGAAGGCGGTGGAGAAGTAGCGCGCGATGACCGCGACGCAGGCCAGGGCCAGCGCGGCGCAGACCGCGACGAAGATCCAGTCGCGGCGCGTGAGGCGTTGCGTGTTGCTGCGCGTTGTCCGCTCGGACTTCATCGTGTCGCCCGCAATGCTGCCTGAGCCGCGCGCAATGAGCAACAAGTGGCGCGTGAGCCGCCGCGCAACGCGCCGATCGAGGGATCACGGACACATCAGCTTGATTGACATACGGAATGATGGATGTGATTGTGACCTGCACCTCGATGGGCGACAAAGGAACCGATGAAAGAGTCGAGCAAACGAATATATCTATTGACGGTACTGCTGTTGTGGCCATTGGCCGCGACCGCTGAGACATTCTGCTACCAGGTTTATCAGGCCACCCGCTTCAACTGCTACGAATACTCCGATCCGACCTACGGGTACACGGGTCGGTGCGACTCGTACAATGTCTATGACGTGGAGTGCTGGTACGAGGCGGAGAGCCGATCCTCATCGAACCGCCATTCATCGGCCGTGAAGTTCCGGCCGTGATCGATCCTGCGTTCGTCTATATTCTCAAGATCGATGATACCGATCCGGAGAACGTCGTCGTCGTAGCGTCCGCAGTGTCGTATCTGGACCAGTTTGCGCTGGAGTACAACGGACGGCCCTATGGCACGGCCTGGGGCTCGGGGGAGGTTCGGATCAGCGGTGTTCCGGCCCGTGAGCTCGGTCCGAGCGGGAAGTTCTGGGTGCAGGCGTGTCATTACCTGGCGGGATGTGCCGCTGCCGAGGCGAGCACGTGGACGTCGCCGGCGGAGAAGCACGAATCCGGCTCGGTGATCGCATGGTACCCCGCAGAGGGTATGGTGCTAAAGCCGAAGGCCTACGATCACAATCTCACCATCGATTATGAAGTGCGCGGTTACGGTGTGGCCTGGGGTCCCGGCAACAGTCGCTACACTTTCAATCAAGGCATGTCAGCCTTCAGTTATGACTACACGCGCGACAATAAGCCAACATTTCGGACCGAGGAATTGCATTGGCGTGTGGATCCGGGCGGGGTGCAGGACTCGTGCGGCATGACGGAGATGTCCATTCAGGTCCTGGAAAAGCCGGGGATGACCACAAGCACACAGGGATGCAGCATGGGCGAAGTGATCGGTTACTCCGGCATGTTCACCGGCAATATTGGTCAGATCTTCGAGCAGACGTTCGCCGGGATAGATCATGCTTATCGTATAACTAATAATGATCGCATGGTGACCGTACCGTGATCCGCGTTGTCATATTAGGTATTGGCCTGTCGCTGGCTTTGATTGCGTGCGCCGCGGAAGAGCAAACGACACAAAGGAATGATGCGCGGCAGGCGCAGAAGGAAGCTGTAGCCAGAATCGGCACGCGCACGATCATGGCTTCGGAAGTGGCCTGTCCGCCAGACGTGGTCATGGAACTCTGCCCTGCGGTGAGACAGGACAGGTTCATCCGTGTCTCCCGGGAGCTTCTTCTCGATTCCGCAGCGCGCCTGCACGGGATTACCGTCCCGGAGGAGGTTTTGAATCGCCATACTCCAAAAGTGACGGATGACGAGTTGCGGATCGTGAACGAGGATTTTAAGCGAGCCGCTCGCGCGGCGCTTCGTGTTCGTCTCGGCGAAGATCGCGAGAACGTTTTCCGTCAGGATTTGGCCCCGCACGGTGTAAAGATGGCGCAGTTCGAAGCTGTATTGAAAAGAATCCCGGATGTCGCCACTGCGCGACGCGCATTAGAAGTGGATCCGACAGCGAATGCGCGCCGGCAACTTGCCGAGGATACCAGGCAGCGGCTCGCGAGGGAGCAGCTGGGCCGTTTCGTGGATGGTCAGCGTCTTCGCGACGGGGTTTCGTATGAGGTGGCCGAGGAGCGCTTCTGGAAGGATGTCGTCGACAGGACCGGTGTCGTCATCATGGATCCCACGCTTCAACTGCCTAATTCTACTTTGTCACATTCACATTGCGTTTTAAGTCGTTTAGAATGAGCGGCGAAGATGTTCCGCAGCCCACCACACGAACCGTAAGAGGAGTAGATTTCATGAGCGCTGGTCGCCACACGACGTGGTCACGCGC
>DASVSV010000230.1:0-5277 GCA_036387915.1 Thermoanaerobaculia bacterium | reverse complement strand
TCGTGCAAATTGCGCTAAGTTAAGGCCATTGGGATGACATCGGGGAGAGGGCACTGGATCACCTTCGGAACACGCTCCGCGCCCCCACGAATTACCGACGCCAAACCGCGCCGCGAGCGGACCGGTTTACGTTTCGAACTGCGTCTTCGCTTTCTTGTCGCGGTCGAGGCGGAATTGCTCCGGTACCTCGCGGCCTCGCAGGATCGCCTGCGCGGCCAGCTCGCCGACCGCGGGGCCGAGCTTGAAGCCGTGGCCGGAGCCGCCGCCGACGACCCAGACATTCGGTGCCTGCCGGTCGACGATGAGATTGCCGTCGGGGCTGTTCTCGTACTGGCAGACCTCGGCCTTCACCAGCGGCGCGGAGGCGAGCTCGGGGAAGCGCTCGGCGAGGAAGGCGCGGGTGCGGGCGATGGCGGCGGCGGAGGGTGTGCGGTCGCCGTTCGTCGGGTCGAACGCCTCGCCCCGCGTGTCGTCGGCGACCTTGAAGCCGGCGCCGCCGAGGTCGGGGATGCCGTAGAGAATGCGCTCGCCGAAGTCGATCCAGATCGGCATGCGTCCCGCGGAGTAACGGTCGCTGCCGCGCGGCGGACCAAAGTAGTAAACCTCTTGACGAGTGGGACGGACCTGCTTCAGCCAGGGGCCGCAGGCCCAGACGTGCACGTCCGCCGGAATCTCCGACGCGCTCTCCACGTGCGCCGTGCGGTACACGCCCCCCTCGCGCACGAACGCGTCGCGCACCACCGCGCAGGCGCGCCGCGCGTAGAGCGCACCGGCGCGCCGTTCGAGATAGACCGACTGCACGCCGCTGAAGTCGATCTGCGGCCAGCGCTTCGCCGCCTCCTCCACCGTGAACTGGTCGACGGGAAAGCCGAGCTCGCGCAGGATCGGCAGCGACGAGCGGACGTACGCGTCGTCGCCGCGGTGCATCCAGAGCGTGCCCGTCGCGACGTAGAGCGACGGGTCGAGCTGTTCCCACAGCTCGTACGCGCGCTTCACCATTTCGACGTAAATGCGGTCCGGACCGTAGACCGCGCGGATGACGCGCGTCTCCCCTCCCGAGCTCGCGCGCGGATTGCCCGGTCCCCAGGCGTCGACCAGCGTCACCTGCGCGCCGAGGCGGCGGAGGTGCAGGGCCGTCCAGCCGCCGAAGGCGCCCGCGCCGATCACCGCCACGCGCGGCGCCGAACCGGTCGGGCGGCGCGCGACGAGAGGAATCGTCGCTACGCCGCCCATGAAATCCCTCCGCGAAAGAGCCACTAGAAGACGATACGCGTACTCACTCCGATCGTGCGCGGCTGATTGGTCAGATAGCTGACCCGGGCGCGCGTGCCGCGCTCCTGGTCGAGCGAGAGCAGCGCCGTCTCGTCCGTCACGTTGTTGATGAACAGCGCCGTGTCCCAGCGGTTCCGCAGCAGGCCCACGCGCACGTTCAGGATGTCGTACGCCGGCAGGCTCGGGTCGAACGTGAACGTCTGCTGGTTGAACGGTCCGCCGATGCCGGTCGGTCCGAACGAGGTCAGGCTGACCGTGCCGAAGCCCGCGGCCTGGTCGCCGATCTGCGTGTAGCGCTCGCCCACGTGCTGGTAGACGCCGGTCAGATAGCCGACGCCGCCCATGAGCGCGTGGCGCAGCGTCGCGGCCGTGGCCATCTGGAACTCCGGCACGCTGGGGAGGCGATTGCCTTCCTCGATGCCGGCCACGATGTCGCCGCTGCTGGAGCGGAAGCTCGAGCGCAGCTCGGAGTTGTTGAAGCTGCCCGAGACGGCGAAGTCGAAGTTGTCCGTCGGCGCGATCTCGAACTCCGCCTCGACGCCCGTCGTGCGCGCCTTCGGCACGTTGACGATGATGCGCGACGAGCACGAGCCGGCCGTGACCGTGGCCTGCAGGTTCTCGATGTCCATCGTGTAAGCCGAGGCGTTGAACGAGCCGCGGCCGCCGCGGAGCGAGGTCTTCACGCCCACCTCGTAGTTCCAGAGCGTCTCGTCCTCCCAGGTCGGGCGGCCCCCGTAGATGACGAGGTCCTGCGCCGTGCAGAGCGGCAGGTTCAGCGGGTCGTTGATGCCGCCGAGGCGGAAGCCTTTCGAGATCTGGCCGTTGAGCCGGGTCGATTCATTGAGCTTGAAACTGGCGATCACTCGCGGCGCGAAACCATCCGCGCCGACCGAGCCGACGCTGTCGTTCGGATCGGAGAAGATTCCGTCGAACACCTGCTCCCGGTCCTCGGAGAAGTCGTACCAGCGCAGGCCGCCGGTGACGTCCAGCCGCGGGCTGACGGTCCACGTGGCCTCACCGAACACCGCGAGCTGCTCGTAGTCGTAATGGAGGTCGGACTTGTACAGCTCGTCCGTTCTGGCGAGTTTCGTCCCCGCCGTGGCCAGACCGCTCAGCGGTCCGCAGGGCTTCACGGCGCCGACCACCTTGCAGCCCGCCTCGAACCCGAGCACCGGCAGGTTCTGCTGATAGTCGCGGGTGGAGTCGCTGTAGAACCCGCCCGTCACCCACTGGATCGGGCCGCGCGTGCCGGAGAGGCGCAGCTCCTGGGTCAGGCCCGCGGCCTGCGTCGCGTCGAACAGCGGCGCGTCGATGGTGTAGACGTTGGCCGGCGCCCCGAACGAGCCGCCGGTGATGCTGGCCGTGAGCGCCGTCGCGTCGCGCACGACCAGGATGTCGCGATCGGTGTACGAGGTCACGGAGGTCAGCGTGAGGTTCGGGTTCAGCTCGTACTCGAGGTTGAAGTCGCCGAGCAGGAACTCGTCGCTGAATTCCTCCTCGAGCTGCGTGAACTGTTCGCGCTCCCCGAGGGTCACCCGCGGGCGCGACGTGGTGAACGGATTCGCCAGGATGTTGTACGCGTCGGCGCGGTTCCAGCCATCCATGTCGATCTGCTGATAGAGGATGCGCGGCGTGATGGTCAGGCGGTCGTTCGGCTCGAAGCGCAACGCCACGCGCGCGCCGGCGCGGGTGCCGCCGTTCACGTCTTCGTTGACGCTGAGGTTCGGCTGCACGGCGTCGATGAAGCCGCCGTAATTCGTAAAGTACGCCGCCACGCGCATCGCCGCGCGGTCACCGACCGGGAAGTTCACCGCCGCCTTCGCGCTGCCGCCGATGCCGCCGTCGCTGATCGAGCTGAGGGTCAGCTCGCCGACGGTCTCGCTGGCGTTGAGGCGCGGCTGGTTGGTGATGTAGCGCACCGTGCCGGTCAGCGAGCCGGAGCCGAACAGCGTCCCCTGCGGCCCGCGCAGGATCTCGATGCGCGAGAGGTCGAAGAGATCGATGTCGGGCGTGAAGAGCGACATCGACACCACCGACTCGTCGAGGTAGACGCCGACCTGCTCCTTGACGCCGGGCTGGTCGCGCACGATCTGTCCCGCCGACACGCCGCGCATCGCCACCTGGCTTTGTCCGGGGCCGAGGTTCTGCACCGTGAAGCCGGCCACGTTGGCGGAGACGTCTTCGATCGTCACCGCGCCGAGGTCGCGGAGCTGCTGCTCGGTCGGCGCGGCGACGGACATCGGCACGTCCTGCACCGTCTCCTCACGCTTGCGCGCCGTCACCACGATCTCTTCCTCGACCTTCTGCGGGTCCGCGGGCGGCGGAGGCGGCGGTTCGGTCTGCGCGAAGAGGGGAAGCGCGGTCACGACGACCACGCAGAGAAGGGTTTTCGTCACCAGGGATCTCATACCTCGGCCTCCGGTTTCGATGGAATGATTGAAATGAGTGCCTATTTTGTGGCGAACGCGGCGGGGTGGTCAAGAGCGGGTACACTGCCGCCCATGCACAGAAGGTCGTTCGCTGCCATTGCTGCGCTCACGCTCCTCCTCACCGGCTGCCGCTCGCTCGACAAAAGCCGCGACCGGCAGCTCTCGCGCGTCGCCAGGGACTGGTGCCTGACCATCCGCGCGTCGCAGGTGCTGCCGGTCTATCCGCTGACCGAGGACCTGCAGGTCGGCGACGTGTTCCTCGTCTCGACGCCGATCGAAGAGGAAGTGAAGGACCTCGAGGCCGACGGATTCCTGCCGCTCGACAACGTCATCGCGCGCATCCAGCCGACCGGCTGGCAGCAGTTCTACAACGGCGCGTACGGCGTCGGCGACACGAGCGTCGTGCCGCGGAACTGGCAATTTCCCGAGCCCGCGCCGACCGCGCCGCCGCTGACCGCGTGGAGCACCGCGCCCGGCGCGGCGTTCCCGTCGTACACGTTCCAGGTGAAGCGCGGCGCCGGTGCGAACCTGGCCATCCCCATTCAGTCCGTGCCGGTGGGACTCAGCCTGATGCAGACCGGCGACGCCTTCGGCACGGTCAACATCGCCTCCGCGTCGACGTACGGTCTGCCGATCTCCGTGCTCGCGCCGCAGGTCAACGCCTGGGCCGCGAAGAATCGCGCTTTCCTGCGGCAGTACGGACCGAGCACCGAAGCAAACGGCAAGACCGAGCAGCATTACGTGCGGGTCGTCTATCGCGTGTACGTCGCCGGCGGCGTGAACGTGTCGCTGATCAACAACGAGTCGCGCGGCGGACGTGTCGACGCGGGCGCGTCGAAATCGGTCGCGCTCTTCGATGCCGGCTCGACGACGGAGGCCGCCGATGCCGCGAAGGATTACCAGTCGATGCTGACCGCGCTCTCGCAGAGCGTCGCCGCCGCCACCCCCTCCGCCAGCATCCAGATCGCCTCCGCCTCGAGCCGCGGAGTGGCCATCAACGAGACCTTCCCCCGCCCGCTCGTCGTCGGCTATCTCGCCTTCGACCGTCCCGTCAACCCCGACGGCTCCCTCGGCCCCGCCATCCCGACGCACGCACGCGTCACGGGCCAGCCCACCGCCGGCGCCACCGCGACCTTCGGCACGGACAGCAGCGCCGACACCCTGCGTGGTTGGCTCGACGCCGACCCGGCCAATCGCGCCAGGCTCACCGACTGGCTCTCGCGGAACGCCGCGAACACCAGCATCACCATGTTCCTCAACGGCGGCCAGTTCAACGTCCTGCGCGCAAAAGCGGTGCAGGAGCTCGGCATTCAGGAGTAACGATGGAAACGATCAGCGGCATCACCCCCGGCCAGGTCGGCCTCGTCGTCCAGGACTTCGTCAACGACGGCGCCACGAACATCAACGTCCAGCAGGACGAGGATGGGACGTACACGGTGACGCGGGAGTGATATGGAGTGCGGCGGCCTGGCCGCCGCTTTCTAATTCGCGCGCATAGGACCACAAAGACGCATCTCGCGACCACCAGTCCCCTCTCCCCGCGAAGAGCGGGGAGAGGGCTAGGGTGAGGGGCGGC
>DASVSV010000229.1:0-4753 GCA_036387915.1 Thermoanaerobaculia bacterium | reverse complement strand
AAGTCGATGGAAGAGGAAGAGCAGAAGAAGAACGAGCAGGGCTCCGTAATCCCCTTCCCAAAGAGCGACGCCGTCTGCTAAATCGCGGAGTGCATGTCGCTCCTCGAACGCTCGTCCCTCCGTATCGCCGTCTTCGCCGCCGGCGCGCTGCTCATGGCGCTGGAAGTGTCGGCCTTCCGCATCATCGGTAAGACCTTCGGCTCCGCGCTGCGCGAGACCACCGCCGTCATCGCCATCTTCCTCGCCGCCATGGCCGCGGGCTACTGGGCGGGCGGCCGGGCCGGCGACCGCTGGCCGCGCGCGATGACCCTCGTCACGACGCTCCTCGCCGCCGCCGGCACGCTGCTGTTCGTGCCGTGGATCGACTCCGTGCTCTCCCCGCGCATCGCCATGTCGTCATTCGCGCTGGCCACGCACGCTTTCGCGGCCACGACCGTGCTCTTTGCCATCCCTACTTTTCTATTGGCGGCCACGTCACCGATCGCCATCCGCCTTTTCGCCACCACCACGGTGCACAGCGGCTCGACCGCCGGCTCGATCTCCGCGCTCTCCACGTCCGGCAGCATTGCCGGCAGCATCGTCACCGCCTTCCTGCTGATCGACTGGCTGGGCAGCATCAGCCGCACCGTGACCTTCGTCGCCGCCGGGACTCTGGCCACCGCGCTGCTGGTGCTGCTCGCGCAACGCACGCGGCCGCGCTTCGCGCTCGCCGGCACCATGGCCCTGCTCGCCGTCATCCTCGGCGGCGCGTTCGTCCGCGCCCGGCTGCTCGAGCCGCTGCCGCTGGGAAAGCGTCCCGTATTCATCGGAGACAGCGCCTATCACCACATCGTGGTGCGCGACCGCGGGCCGGTGCGCGACCTCCGCTTCAACCTCGGCATCCAGTCCGAGATGCTGCTCAACGATCCGTACGGCCCCGGCCTCGCCTACAGCGACGCGCTGCACATCGCCCCGCTGATCCGCCCGAATACCCGCCGCATCCTGATCCTCGGCCTCGGCGGCGGCACCGCGGCCCGCCAGTTCACGCACTACTACCCGAACACGATCGTGGATGCGGTGGAAGTCGATCCGATGGTGGTCGAGGTGGCGAAGCGCTACTTCATGCTGCAGCCGAGCGAGCGGCTGCGCATCCACGTCGGCGATGCGCGCACGTTCGTCAAGCAGGCCCGCGACAAGTGGGACCTGATCATCATGGACGCGTACAGCACCAACCGCTACGGCGACACGCTGCCGCCACACCTGGCCACGCGCGAGTTCTTCCAGGAGCTCTCGACGCGGCTCAACGAAGGCGGCATCGTCCACTTTCACTGCGCGTACACGAACTCGAAGCTGATGGACGCCATGCACAAGACCATGGGCAGCGTCTTTCCCTCGGTGCTGGTCACCAGCGGCGAGCTTCTTGCGAGCCACCTCCCGATGATCGTCGGGAAGGACGAGTTGATCGCGCGGGCCAAAGCGTCGCCGGCCAGCCGTCTCCCGGTGCTCGAGAGACACATCGCGGGACTGAGCGACGCGCCTCCTCCCCGCGACGCGATGGTGCTCACCGATGACTACGCGCCGGTCGACACGCTCCTCGGTCGCCACTGAGCCGCCGGAGGGCTTCCACTACACGCCCGGCTTTCTGTCGCCGGACGAAGAACGCGTGCTGCTCGAGGAGATCGACTCCTATCCGTTCCACGAAGTACGCATGCGCGGACAGGTGGCGCGGCGCACGGTCATCCACTTCGGCTGGGACTACGACTACGACGGCTGGAAGATCCATCCGGCCACGCCTCCGTCCCCGCGGTTGCGCGCGCTCGCGGACCGCTGCGCCGCCGCCGCGGGCGTGGCGCCGGAGTTACTCGAACAGTTCCTGGTCGCGCGCTATCCGCCCGGCGCGACGATCGGCTGGCACCGCGACGCGCCGATGTTCGGCTCCCCGGTGATCGGCGTGTCGCTGCTCTCGCCATGCACCATGAAGCTGCGCCGCACGCAGGGCGAAGGCTTCGCGGTGGCCGTACAAACGCTCGAGCCGCGGTCGCTCTACATTCTCAATGGTGCCGCGCGAACGCAGTGGCAGCACTCGATTCCTCCGACGAAAGCACTGCGCTACTCGATCTCGATGCGCACGCTGCGCCGATCGAAGAAGAAACGCGACGAGGAGCCGTCCGGGGGCGAGGCCGACCCCAGCCCGGCGGCAACTTAGCGTGAAGCCAAGCTGCGGGTCTTACGTGGCCTGAGCCAGTGCCGTATGAAGTCGATGTACTCAGGAATGGGCATCGCGTCGAGATCGTCGGTGACGTAACCGTCGGCCACCCGCTTGTCGTAGAAGTCGGACGCGAAGTCGGCGAAGCGATACCAAATTCTGGTGGCACTATCAATGCCGCGCAATCCTACGGTTTCCACGAACCAGTTCCTCACGCAGCGGGTAACCTCTGCCGGCTCATTCTTGTGCCGCTTGATGTCAATACCTGACAGGTCCGAAATCGCCTTCTGAAATTCGTGCTGGTCCTTCTCGAGAACAAGACACTTCTTTGACTGAAAAGGTTCAGTACCAAACAGGCGGCATCCGTACTCGATGCCCAGTTCGAAAGGCATGTTCATACGAGAGAGCTCACCAGCCTCCGACGCACGAAGACGGGACAGATCGTGAATGCTGTACCGGCATTCACGGATGAGTGCGCATATCTTGTCTACGCGATTCTCACCCGAGTCTGATCGTTCTGACGCAATACGTGGAACGAATCCAACGTACATGATGGTGAAGAGCAGGGGACGCAAAAGAGGCAGGTACTCGGCGTCGAAGGGGCAGTTGACGAACACGTTGCGCGAGAATGGATCCCGGCGCTTCCCCATTTTTACTTCTTTTGATCGCGTGGCGGGTGAGGATCACGCCCGTAGGAATCCTTTTCCCGAATCATCCCGTCACGGCGGTGGATGACAAGTTCCGACCGATCTTTGATGCTCTGCTTTCGGCCCCACGAGATGGCTGCAGCCTGCGTTGGAAAGACTTTCGAAGCTCGATCGGCGCCTTCTTTCCTGACTCCCCATCCGCCGTCGATCGTGGGAACGACATGATTCGACTTTGTCGCCTTGGCCATCGCGTCGATGTTAACACGACGACCGCTGCCCCATTCCCTTCCCAAACGTACCTTCCTTTCATCGCGCCTGACTCGCGGAGATCGAGTGTGACGTTGCGCGAGCTACGGCCGATAGCGACGGGCGTCGAGGAGTGACTCCACACAAGGTCCTCCTTGTCCTCGACGTCGAACGGTTCCGGGCCAGCTAGGAGACTGCGCGGCAGAACGACAATCAGCGACAGATGCCAAGGTTGGAGAGGCCGGCGCCGATAGTGAGGTGACCACGGTTTGCGAGGAAGATGATCGTCGGAGACCACTGCCCGGCGAAACACGGCGACGCAGACCCGCTCAAGGGTCAATTCTCGGCCGGAGAGTCGCAGTTATTATGATTTCAGGCCGCCGCCTGGGACATTCCACTGCTCATGCGGCGAAGGTTCATCGCCAAACAGACCAAATGCCATTCAGCATTGGTCTTCTTCAGACCTCGAAAGCTGAACTGTCGAAAGCCCAGTACGTTTTTGATCCAGCCGAAGACCGGTTCGACGATGACTTTTCTCCGGCGGTAAGCCTCTGCTCCTTCCGCCGACTTGAGCTTTTCCTTCATCCGCTGCGTGGCCGGGTGCGAGGGTGAGACCGGTGCCGTGTCAGCTTTGCCTTCGCGACCCAGGGCGACCACTGCATTGATGTTCTTACTCTCGGCCTGCTCAAAGTTCGCTTCGGATCGATACCCTGCATCGGCCAGAACTTGTTCAGGCCGTTGCTCGGCAGTGGCTTCCGTTGCTTCAACCATCGGGATGAGCTGCGAGTTGTCGGCAGCGCCGTTAATCACGCCCACCGCCACGATGATCTGGTGCTCTTCGTCCACGCTCGCCTGTGCGTTGTAACTCTGCTCGAAACCATTGCCCATCTTCATGATCCGGCTTTCCGGATCGGTGAAGTTGTCCTGTGCTTTCTCTGGTGGCTGGCCGAACTCTTTCTTGAACGGCTGGCCCTTCTTCCCGTTCGGCCGCCCCTGGTCGCCTTCGTGCCTGCCCTTCTGGCGATCCTCCTCGGCCTGTCGTTCCTCGAGTCGCTTCTTCGCTTCACGGATCTTCTTGAGGCGGCTCTCGCGGCGCTGCAACTCTTCCGGGACCTCATCGCCACGGTTCTCGCTGCCGTACTCCTGATCTTCTTTCCGATCGGCTCGCTCGGCCTGCTTGAGTAGCTCGGCGATCTCGCTCTCCAACCTTTTCTCTTCCTGCTTCATCCGGTCATAGCTCATCGCTTTGTGCCGGCTTGCATTGGCCTTGACCTTCGTTCCGTCGATGGCCACCCGCCCCAGCTTGATCAAACCGCTGCTCTTGGCGATCAGCACCACTTGTTTGAACAGCTCGACGAACTTCTGCAGGTGCTCCTGCCGAAAATCGCAGATCGTCCGGTGCTGTGGAAAGTTCCCCGCCGCCAGCACCCGAAACGCCACATCCTCTTCGATCTTCTGCGCGATCCTTCGCGATGAAAACGTCCCGGTCGCGTACGCGTAGATCAGGATCTTCAGCATCATCGCCGGATGAAACGGCTGGTTTCCCCGAGGATCGCTCTCCTCATGCCGTCCATAAAACGCGCTCAGATCCATCTCGTCCACTACTTCCGCGATGAAGAACGCCAGGTGCTTCTCCGGCAGCCAATCGCTCAGCGACGGCGGCAGCAGGTAACTC
>DASVSV010000228.1:0-3099 GCA_036387915.1 Thermoanaerobaculia bacterium | reverse complement strand
GTCCGCGTGATCGACGCGGTCGTTCGAGTCGCCGGCATCATGCGAGCTTGCTGGCGCGCATCAGCGCGCGGACGATGGCTCGCTGTCCCAGCTCGACCTTGTATTCGTTGTGAGCCAGCGGCCGCGCCCCCGCGAGCGCCGCCTGGGCCGCGCGCGCGAAGATCTCGGCGCTCGCCGGCTGCCCGGCGAGCACGGCCTCCGCTTCGGCGCTGCGCCACGGCTTGTGAGCCACGCCGCCCAGCACCACGCGCGCCTGCCGGATCGTGGGGCCGTCCATTTCCAGCGCGGCGGCCACGGCCACCAGCGCGAACGCGTACGACGCCCGGTCGCGGACCTTGAGGTAGTACGAGTTCCCGGCGAACCTCGACGCGGGCAGGTCGATCGAGGTGATCAGCTCGCCGTGCTGGAGGTTCGTGTCCCGCTGCGGCTCGTTCCCCGGGAGGCGGTGGAACTCCGTGATGGGGATGGTGCGCTCGCGCCCGTTCGGCGCCTGCACGCGCACTTCGGCGTCCAGGGCGTAGAGCGCGTTCGCCATGTCGCCCGGGTACGTGGCGACGCACTGCTCGCTCCAGCCAAGGATGGCGTGGATGCGGTTCAATCCCTCGCGCGCGCCGCAACCGGTGCCGGGCTCGCGCTTGTTGCACGGCATCGCGGTGTCGTAGAAGTACTGGCAGCGGGTGCGCTGCAGGAGGTTTCCGCCGTTCGTCGCCATGTTGCGGAGCTGCCCCGACGCGCCCGCGAGAATCGCCTGCGTGAGGAGCGGGTAGTCGCGGCGGATGAGCGGATGGTTCGCGGTCACGGAGTTGGTCGCCAGCGCGCCGATGCGCAGCCCGCCGGGAATCTCGCGAATGTCCGCCAGCGGCGCCCGCGTGACGTCGACCAGAGCCGTGGGACGCTCCACGTCTTCCTTCATCAGGTCGAGGAGGTTGGTGCCTCCCGCCAGGAACTTCGCGCGCGGGTTCGCGGCCACGGCGCGAGCGGCGCCGGCCGGGTCGGTCGAACGGACGTACTCAAACGGACGCATTGCGGCCCTCCTCGCGGATTTCGTCGCGGACCGCCGCCAGACGCTGCTCGTCGACGAACTTCCACGTGGATGCCGTCGCCCGGCCGGAGTGCACCTCCTGCACGGCGGCGACGATGTTGGGATATGCGCCGCATCGGCAGATGTTGCCGCTCATCCGCTCGCGGATCTCGTCGTCCGACAGCTCCATTGTCGGGCGGCTGACGTCCTCGGTGACGTGGCTCGCGTCGCCGCGCCGCGCCTCGGCGAGCACGCCGATGGCGGAGCAGATCTGGCCCGGGGTGCAGTAGCCGCACTGGAACGCGTCGTACTTGATGAACGCCGCCTGCATCGGGTGAAGCTGAGCGTCCCCCGCTTCCGGCGCGGGGCCTTCGGCCGCGAGCCCCTCGATCGTCGTCACCTGCTTCCCCTCGCACGTCGCGGCGAGGGTGAGGCACGACAGGCGGCGCTCGCCGTCCACGAGCACGGTGCAGGCGCCGCACTGCCCCTGATCGCACCCCTTCTTGGTCCCGGTGAGCTGCAACCGTTCGCGCAGCGCGTCGAGGAGCACCACCCGCGAGTCGAGGTCGAGCGTCCGCGTGGTCCCGTTCACTCCGAAGGCCACGCGCACGAGGTTCGCCGCGGCTTCGGGGGCGAACACCGCGCCGGGAGTGGTCGGCATCGCCGCGAGCGCGCTCTCCATGGCGAGCAGATCCGCCGCGAAGAGGCTGAGCCCGCCGGCGATGGTGTGGCCGATGAATGCGCGACGAGACTGCCCGACGTTCTGGAGCGCGGGCATCTCTTCCACGAGCGCCTGCTCGTCCGCCGTCAGCTCGGGCGGCTCCGTTTCATCGAAGTCGTGGTGCTCGTCGATCTCGTCGTTCATGCCGATCTCCCTTGTGACCGCGGTGATTCCTTGCGCGTGCGAGCGGTGCCATTCCAACGTGCGGGCGCCCTCTCCGGCCCGGGCGCGAAGCCCGGCGCGACGCGCGCACTTTTCCTGCCGCGGGATCGACGCCGACGTGGCTCGGGACCCACGGCGCTCATCGCTCCCATCCGCGATGCAAGCTACCGCCGCCGTTCGCGCGGAAACACCACGCTCCGGTTCACAGGCTGAGTCGCGCCGCGACTCAATGAAGCGGAATCACGGGACGCGTGGCCGACAATGTTGCGGTCGGATCGCGTGACGCGGCCGGTCCGGAACCGTCCCGGGGAACGCCGCGCGTGTGGCGTTTGAGGGGTTGCCGAAAGCATTTGGACAAGCGAAGTTGGATGCGCATCGCACGGCCCATCCGTTTGCGATGCGTCATATCCGCTGTTTGCTCGGCGCCGACCGTCGCCCGAGTGTTCATATGCTTTCGATATTGGGCTCCGATCCGCCTATTTCCCCCGGCGTCAGCGCGGATTTCCCGTGACTGCGGAACTCGTGTTCATCCCATCGCGATCATGGACAAAATAAAAGTTCTTCTCTTTGCAGCCGATCCACTTTCCGTTCCACCGTACAGAGAGGACAGGCTGCTGCTGGACGAGGAAGTTCGGCGCTATCGCAGAGTGGTGCGCGCGTCCGCCAATCCAGATGCAGTGGTGTTCGATCTTCAACTCGCTTCGCGTACCGACGATCTGCTGCAGGCGCTGAACGAGTCGTCCCCGCAGGTGGTGCACTTCAGTGGGCACGGTGGGGAGGACGGCCTCGTGCTTGTGGGCGCAGACGGACACGGTACGCGTTGCGTGGACGCCGAAGCGCTCGGTGAGCTGTTTCAGCTCTTCCGAGACGATGTGCGCGTGGTGGTGCTGAACGCCTGCCTCTCCCTCCCGCAGGCCGAAGCGATAGCGGAGGCGGTTGGGTGCGCCATCGGAACTCCGCACAAGATTTCCGACCGCGCCGCCATCACCTTCGGCAAATCCTTTTACCGCGCCATTGCATTCGGAAAATCGGTGCAGGTCGCGTACAACCAAGCCTGCTCGGCTCTGTCGATGGAGAAGTTCTCGCCGAAGGAGCGCCCGCGGTTGGTCGTGCGCGCGGGCGTGGACGCCTCGCAAATCATCCTGGTTCCTCCTCGCGGCGCGCCGGCCGCAGCACCTGAGCCGGAAGCGCCACA
>DASVSV010000227.1:0-2696 GCA_036387915.1 Thermoanaerobaculia bacterium | reverse complement strand
AACCCTCTCCCCGCTCTTCGCGGGGAGAGGGGACTGGGAGCCGCGCGCAACTCCCGCGTGGTGGGAATGGCTAAAGCCCCACCGCCGCGCGCGCTTCCAGCTCCAGCGCGTTCATCTCGCCGTTGTCCGTCTCGTGGTCGTATCCGAGGGCGTGCAGGATGCCGTGCAGGATCAGGTAGCGCACCTCGGTGGCGGTGGAGTGGCGCTCTTCGGCCGCCTGGCGGCGGGCCTGGTCGACCGAGATCACGATGTCGCCGAGCGGCTTGCCCGTCTGCGACGGCTCGTTGTACGAGTCGTCGGCCGGGAAGGTGAGGACGTCGGTCGTCTTCGCCTTCTTGCGGAACTTGCGGTTGAGCGCCGTCATCGCTTCGTCGTCGACGAAGGCAATCGAGATCTCGGTGATCTCCTCGGGGAGCCGTCCCATGTTGTCCAGCGTGAGCAGGACCTTGCGCGTGTACGCACCGATCTCGCGGCGGCTGAAACGCGGCACCGCCTCTCCCGTGACCTCGACGTTCGTCACGAAGCCGCGGCCCCGGCCTTTTCTTTCTCGCGGTCGCTGCGGTCGTACGCGGTGACGATCTTCGCCACGAGCGGATGACGCACGACGTCGCGGTCGCTGAAGTCGAAGAACTTCAGGTCCTCGACGTGCTCGAGGATGCGCCGCACTTCGCGCAGGCCCGACTTCTTCCCGTCCGGAAGGTCGACCTGCGTGATGTCGCCCGTCACGACGGCCTTCGACCCGAAGCCGAGGCGGGTGAGGAACATCTTCATCTGCTCGGGAGTCGTGTTCTGGGCCTCGTCGAGGATGATGAACGAGTCGTTGAGCGTGCGGCCGCGCATGAACGCCAGCGGCGCGATCTCGATCACGCTGCGCTCCATCAGCTTCTCCACTTTCTCGAAGCCGATGATGTCGTACAGCGAGTCGTAGAGCGGGCGCAGATACGGATTGATCTTCTCGGCGATGTCGCCGGGGAGGAAGCCGAGGCGCTCGCCCGCTTCGACCGCGGGGCGGCAGAGCACGATGCGCTTGATCTGCTTGTCCTGCAGCCAGGCCGCGGCCGCGGCGACGGCGAGATACGTCTTGCCCGTACCGGCCGGACCGACGCCGAAGACGATGTCGTGATCGTTGATGGCCTGCAGATACATCTTCTGCGCGAGGTTGCGCGGCGAGACCACGCGGCGGATGGAGGAGGCCAGAGAGTCGTCGGTGAAAAAGTCGACGAGGTTCATCTCCGGTTTGTCGCGCGCCACGCGCACGCCGGTGGCCACGTCCGACTTCTGCATCGGATAGCCCTGCGTGATGAGCTGCTGCAACTCGCCGAGGAGTTTCTCCACGGTGGCCCGGTGATCGTCCGTGCCGGCGACGTAGATCTCGTTGCCGCGCGAGGAGATCTTGACGTCGAAGGCGTCCTCGATGAACCGGAGGTTTTCGTCGTGATTGCCGAACAGCGTGTGTGCCTGCCGTTCGTCGAGAGTCAGCTCAATGGTCGTCTTCTGGTCTGCCATGCAACCTCATGCAATGAAAAAACTGATCCACACTTCACCGTACTCCGCTCTGCGCTCGGCGCGCAGGCGTGACGGACTTGTCGGAAAGGGATTCGTGTTGCGCCGGTGCTCGATGGCCACGACCGCCTCGGGCGCGAGGGTCAGGCCGCTGTCGATGGTGGTCAGCAATGCGTCGTAGTGTGCGTAGTCGTACGGAGGGTCCGCATAGACCACGTCGAAAACCTCGCTGCCGACACGCTTTATGCCCGCCAGCGCGTCGGCGGTGACGGCTTTCACCGGCACGTCCAGCTCGCGCGCCGTCCGCTCGATGGCGGCCGTGTGCGCCCGCGACTTCTCGACGGCCACGCTCTGCTTCGCACCGCGCGAGACCGCCTCGAACGAGAAGATCCCGCTGCCGGCGAAGAGATCGAGGAAGCGCGCGTCGTGGATCCGGTCGCCGACGATGTTGAAGAACGCCTGGCGCGCGCGCTCCGAGGTGGGGCGGACGTCGCTTTTCGGGACGGCGATGCGGCGGCCGCGGAGCGTGCCGGTGGTGATCCGGAGCGTCGTCACTCCTTCGGCTTCGCTCCCATGAAGTAAAGGTGCAGGTCCTTCTTCGAGACGTAAATCGTCGACGGCGGCAGGTCGAGGCAGCGCAGCTCCACGACCGCCGCGGCGTCGCCGACCACGCGCATCACGCGATACGTCTTGTGATCGTCGGCCACCAGCTCGTCGCCTTCCTTCGGCTCGTAGCCGGCGATGGACGTCGTCACGCCGCGATCCTCGGAGATCGCGCGCAGCAGGTCGCGCAGCGGCGCGATCTGGTCGTTCAGCTCTTTCGGGAGCACGCGGTTCGGGTGGAAGCGGCGCTCGACGAACGTGCCGTCGGCGGCGTAGACGCGCAGCGTGCTGCGCTGATTCTCCTCCGGCGCGACGAGCGTGCGCGGGTCGATGCGCTGCATCGCCGCCGCGTTCACCGACGACAGATACTGCGCGAGCGCGTCCGGCGGGATGATCACTTTCTTCTGGATCGACGCGGCGCCGGTCATCTTCACGACCACCAGGCCGCCCTCGAAGATGGAGACGCGCTGCTCGATGGTGCCGTCGTGCGCGATGTAGTCCGCCAGCGGCTTCGGCAGACGCCCGTCGATGAGCTGCGAGCCGAGGGCCTGGCGCGCGCCGGCCAGCTCCGGCATCTCGTACTTTTTCAG
>DASVSV010000226.1:0-27993 GCA_036387915.1 Thermoanaerobaculia bacterium | reverse complement strand
CCCCTCGAACGCGAACGGCACGGCCGGCAGCGCCTTCAGCGAGACCTTCACGCAGACGGACGCCATCGGCACGACCACCTTCACGCTGGCTTCCGGCACGCTGCCGGCCGGCCTGACGCTGGCCTCGAACGGCGTGCTCTCCGGCACGCCGACGCAGACCGGCTCCTTCCCGATCACCGTCACGGTCACCGACGCGAACGGCTGCACCGGGACCGGCAGCACCTACACCATCGTCATCGGCTGCCAGACCATCACCGTGACGAACCCGTCGAACGCGAACGGCACCGCCGGCAGCGCGTTCAGCGAGACGTTCACGCAGACCGGCGCCATCGACACCGCGACCTTCACGCTCGCTTCCGGCACGCTGCCGGCCGGGCTGACCCTGGCCGCGAATGGCGTGGTCTCCGGTACGCCGACGCAGACCGGCTCGTTCCCGATCACCGTCACGGTGACGGATGCGAACGGCTGCACCGGCACCAGCGGCACGTACACCATCGTCATCGGTTGCCAGACCATCACCGTGACGAACCCGAGCAACGCCACCGGCCCGGCCGGCTCGGCGTTCAGCGAGACCTTCACCCAGACCGGCGCCATCGGCACGGCCACCTTCACGCTCGCCAGCGGTACGCTGCCGGCGGGCCTGACGCTGGCCGCGAACGGCGTCCTCTCCGGCACGCCCACCCAGGGCGGCTCGTTCCCGATCACCGTCACGGTGACGGACGCGAACGGCTGCACCGGCACGAGCGCGACGTACACCATCGTCATCACCTGCCCGACCATCACCGTGAACAATCCGGCGAATGCGAACGGCACCGCTGGTAGCGCGTTCAGCGAGACCTTCACGCAGACCGGCGGCCAGGGCACCATCACCTACACGCTGGCCAGCGGCACGCTGCCGGCCGGCCTGACGCTGGCCGCGAACGGCACGCTCTCCGGCACGCCGACGCAGACCGGCTCGTTCCCGATCACCGTCACGGCCACTGACGCCAACGGCTGCACCGGCACGAGCGCGACCTACACCATCGTCATCGGCTGCCAGACCATCACCGTCACCAACCCCTCCAACGCGAACGGCACCGCCAACAGCGCCTTCAGCGAGACCTTCACCCAGACCGGTGCCATCGGCACGGCCACGTTCACCCTCGCATCCGGCACGCTGCCAGCCGGCCTGACGCTGGCCGCGAACGGTGTGCTCTCCGGTACGCCCACCCAGACCGGGTCGTTCCCGATCACCGTCACCGTGACGGATGCGAACGGCTGCACCGGGACGGGCGGCACGTACACGATCGTCATTGGCTGCCAGACCATCACCGTCACCAACCCGTCGAACACGGCCGGCACGCTCGGCGCGGCCTTCAGCGAGACCTTCACGCAATCCGGCGCCATCGGCTCGGCCACCTTCACCACGGCCAGCACGTTGCCGAGCGGCCTGACCCTGGCGGCGAACGGTGTGCTCTCCGGCACGCCGACGCAGACCGGCTCGTTCCCGATCACCGTCACGGTGACCGACGCGAACGGCTGCACCGGCACCAGCGCCACCTACACGCTGGTCATCGCCTGCCAGACCATCACCGTCACCAACCCGTCCAACGCCAACGGCACGGTCGGCTCGGTCTTCAGCGAGACGTTCACGCAGACCGGCGCTAACGGCACGGCGACGTTCACGCTCGCTTCGGGCACGCTGCCGGCCGGCCTGACCCTGGCGGCGAACGGCGTCCTCTCCGGTACGCCGACGCAGGCGGGCAACTTCCCGATCACCGTCACGGTCACGGACAGCAACGGCTGCACCGGCACCAGCGGGACGTACAACCTGGTCATCGCCTGCCAGACCATCACCGTCAACAATCCGGCCAACGCGAACGGCACGGTCGGCTCGCCCTTCAGCGAGACCTTCACCCAGACCGGCGGCATCGGCACGGCGACCTTCACGCTCGCCAGCGGCACGCTGCCCGCGGGCCTGACGCTCGCGACCAACGGCGTCCTCTCCGGCACGCCGACGCAGTCCGGCAGCTTCCCGATCACCGTCACCGCCACCGACAGCAACGGCTGCACCGGCACCAGCTCCACGTACACGCTGGTCATCGTCTGCCAGACCATCACGGTCAACAATCCGGCCAATGCCAACGGCACGGTCGACGCGGCGTTCAGCGAGACGTTCACTAACACGGGCGCGATCGGCGCGGTCACCTACACGCTGGCCAGCGGCACACTGCCCTCCGGCCTGACCTTGGCCCCGAACGGCACCCTCTCCGGCACGCCCGGCCAGCCCGGATCGTTCCCGATCACCGTCACGGTGACGGACGTCAACGGCTGCACGGGCACCAGCGCCACGTACACCTTGGTGATCGCCTGCCAGACCATCACCGTCACCAACCCGGCCACCAACACGGCCACCTACAACGTGGCGTTCAGCCAGACCTTCAGCCAGACGGGAGTCGGCACGCACGGCCCGGCGGTCTTCACGACCTCCAGCACGCTGCCGGCCGGCCTCACGCTCGCCAGCAACGGCACGCTCTCCGGCACCCCGACGCAGACCGGCGCCTTCCCGATCGTCGTCACCGTGACAGACGTCAACGGCTGCACCGGCACCGGCGGGACGTACACGCTGTCGGTCGCCCCGGTGGCGACCAATGACTCGTTCAGTAACGGCATCAACAACACGCAGTACGTCCTCACCGGCGGCACGACAGGCACGCCGTCCACGCCTTCGGTGCAGGTGGCTGGAACCATCGAGTCGAACGACTTCCCTTCCGCGGCCACCGTCAGTGTGACGCCCGGCACGTTCGCGACGACAAACGGCGGCAGCGTCACCATCACCGCCGACGGCACGTTCCTCTACACAGCGCCTGCGCAGCCGGGCGTGGCGCCGCTCGCCAGCGACTCATTCACCTACACGGTGTCGAGCGACACCGGAGCAACCGGTACTCCCGTGACCTCGGCCCCTGCTACGGTCACGATCAACCTCGCCAACCGCGTCTGGTACGTGAAGAACGACTCCGCTGCCGGTGGCAACGGCAGTTCGCAGGCTCCGTTCGACACCCTGGCCGAGGCGCAGGCTGCGTCCACGGCGAACGACATCATCTACGTCTACGTCGGTAACGGTACGAACAGCGGGCAGAACAGCGGCTTCGTGATGAAGACCGGTCAGAAGCTGTACGGCCAGGGCATCGCGCTCGTGGTGAACAGTCAGACGCTGGTCACCGCCGGCTCGCGGCCGCTCATCGGCAACTCGGGCGGCAACGGCGTCACGGCCACGAACCTGAGCGGCATCCAGGTCCGCGGTCTGAACATCACCGGCAGCGCCCACGGAATCGACGTCACGACCAGTGGCGCGAACGGGGGCAGCAGCGAGATCGGCGATAACACCCTCCGCGGCTCTGGCGGCTCGGGCATGCAGATTTCCCACGCCGGCACCGGTACCTACAGTGCCTCGATCCACGACAACAGCCTGTCCGGATCGGCCGCGGCGATGGCCATCACCCGTCAAGCCACGGGCGGTGCGTTCACCATCACCGCCTTCGACGACAACGTGGTCCCGGGCACCTCCAACTCCGGCATCAACGTCAACGGTGTGACCGGCCTGGTGACCTTCGATGCCGGCGGCGGCAGCCCTGTCGTGGGCGGCATCACCACGATCGGCAGCGCTGGCGACCGCACCGGCACCGGCCTCGCTCTCGTCAACGTCGCGGGCACGCTGAACTTCACCGATCTGGACGCCTTCACCGACGCAGGCAACGCCCTGAACGTCGACGGCGGCGTCGGCGGCTTCACGATCACCGTGGCTGCCGGCGTCTCCACGATGGACGCCATCAACGGAGCGGCGGTGACCTTGACTGACGTCACGGCTCTCAATCTGCAACTCGGCGCGATGTCGAGTCTCAACAGCGCGGTCGAAGGCGTGTCGCTCGTCAACACCACCGGCACGTTCAGCGCTCCCAGCGGATCGACGATCACCAATGCCGCCCTGACCGCCTTCAACATCAACGGCGGTACGGTCAACTCGACGTACAACGGCACGATCTACGACAACACCGGCACGATCGTCGCGGTCGCGAACTCCACCGGCGGCACGAAGATCTTCGCCGGCGCCATCGATGACCTCGACGGCACGGGCGATCCGATCGGCGGCGGCAGCGCGGGCAACGGCGGCGGCATCTCGCTGACGAACAACACCGGCGCAACTATCAGCTTCACTGGCTCGCTGTCATTGTCGACCGGTTCGACAGCTGCCTTCACTGCAACGGGTGGAGGTACCATCAGCTCGTCGAACACCGCGAGCACGATCACCACCACCACGGGTACGGCCCTGAACGTCGCCAATACGACCATCGCCGCGGCTGGCCTGAAGTTCACCAGCGTCACCCAGAACGGCGGCACGAACGGAATCGTGCTGGCGACGACCGGCAACACCGGCGGCACCATCAACGTCTCCGGCACCGGAGTCACCGGCTCGGGCGGCACGATCCAGAACACGACTGGTGACGCCATCTCGCTGAACAACGTGCACAACGCTTCGTTCAACTGGATGAACATCACCAATGCCGCCAGCGGCGTCTCGAACATCGCCACCTGCGATCTCGACACCGCCACCGGCTGTGAGGCGGCCGTCGATATCCTCGGCGCGTCGTCGAACATCACCGTCAACCGGTTTGTCATCGACCACAACGACGGCGGGCAGATCGGCATCGCCGCGAACGACGTCAACGGACTGACCGTCACCAACACGTCGATCCTCGAGGTCGGCAACGCCAATGAAGAGTCGGGCATCCTGCTCGTCAATCCGCAGGGCGTGGTCAACATTACGGACGTGACCGTCGACGACCCGGCGGAGTACGGCATCCGCGTCTACCGCACCTCGGGAACGCTGAACCTGAAGCTGACCCGAGTGCTGGTGCAGAACAACCTTGCAAAGACCTTCGGCGAGGCCGGCTTCTCCATCCGCGCAGACGGCGGCACGTCGTTCGTGCTGGTCGACGACTCTGACTTCCTCAACACGGACGGTCCGGGCATCGACGGTCAGGCGATCAACGCCGCAGTCCTGCACATGACCGTGCAGAACACGATCTTCCAGGAGAACCGCGCCCTGCCGTTCGCCGTGAACTTCACGACGGACAACACCTCGCAGGGCTTCGTGAAGCTCACCGGCAATTCATCCACGGACTGCGTGACGCCGGCGGACTGCAGCATCGGCTTTGACTTCGACGCCAACCGCACTTCGTCGCTGCACGCCGTGGTGGCCAACAACACCCTCAACGGCAGCGGCATCGGTTCAGCCATGGAGTTCGTCGTCGGCGACGGTGCCACTGGCCGCGCCGAAGTGCGCGACAACAACTTCACGGTCAACGGCGGTGAGATCGGCATGACGTTCCACGCCCGCAGCGAAGGCTTCGGCGGCACGAATGGCCGGATGGATGTCACTTTCGAAGGCAACACTGTGAATGGCGTGAGCAGCGGAGGACTCTTCAACCCCGGCGTGCAGTTCCTGGCCGGCTCGAGCACAGGCTCGCACGATCAGGATGTCTGCGTGAATACATCGCTCGCGAACGGCGCGGGCGGAAACACAATCAACGGCACAAACAGCCCGGGCCTAACACCCCGGTTCGAGGTGACGCAGCGTACTGGGACGCTCTTCCTGCTGCAGGGCTTTGCGGGCACAGGCACGAGCGAAGCCTCGGTGGCTTCGTACTTCGATTCGAACAACAATGCCGGGACTCTGGATCCGACGTTCGTTCGCCCGGCTGGTGCCACGAGCATCGTCAGCTACGCGGCCGGTACGTGCAACACACCGACGACGCCGACCCTCCCGACGCCATAACGTCATCATCAACAGAAGCGAACAGAGGGCGGCCGGCACGGCCGCCCTCTTTGTTTGCGGTAATCCCGCGCGGTCAGTGCCGGGGAGCTCGTCCTCCGTCTGCGGATTTCTCGCAAACGCCCACGCGCGTGCAGAGCGTTTCTGCTCTTACTCGCCACGCGAAACGTCCATCCACCCTCTGCGAACGCCTGCATTTGTGCACTTATGGCGCCCCGTCCCTAATGGGACGAGGCGCTGAAATGAGTGCTTGCTCTTCCGGGGCAGTGACGTTAAATTGTCGGTCCAATCGTCCGAGAGAAATCGATTCGCAGTCTGTTTTGAAGAGATGCAGTCGCGTCCCCGCATTGTGGAGGTGGGCGGCGCATTTCCCCGGTCCTCAACTCTAACAATACCCACGGAGGGGCTTCTGTATGCGATCCCTGTCGGTCAGGCTCTTGTTGTCTCTTTTCGCCCTGATCGCCGTTCCGGTCCTGGCGCACGACGTCACCATCTCGGGGACGAATTCGTTTGCGTCCCTCGACGGCTCGTCGAGCGACCATGACGGCGCGGCCAACGGCGTCTTCACCGTCAATGACGGCAATCTCGCCGTCACTGGCATCATCAACTGCAATGACGACACTGGTGCGAGCGACAGTGCCTGCTCGATGGCCTTCGCCGTCAGCGGCAACATGTCCGTCAATGCCGGCGGCGCGCTCTATGCCGAAAACCGCTCCGGTTCCGGCACCGGCGGCGCTATTACCCTCACTGTAGGCGGAAACCTCGCTCTTAGTGGAAACGCCATTGTGTCGACGGCTTCCAGGAGCTCCAGCGGAGTGACCGGCGGCGCCATAACGGCCAATGTGACCGGCAACGTCTCGCTGGGCGCGGGCAGCACCATCGACTCCGGCAGCGCCAACGCGCGGGGCGGCGCCATCGTCCTCGCCTCGGCCGCCATCGTGACCTTGGACGGTAACGTTCTCTCCGGCCCGAGCCGTACCCTCCTCGCCACGCGCCTCTCCGGCGGCGCCGCCCTCGACGGCGGCAGCGCCAACAGCATCGGCGGCGCGATCACCATCGGCTCCTCGACCTTCGTCGAGCCGGCCATCGTGATCGGCTCCACCGCCAACATCGTCTCCCAGGGCGGCGACAGCGGCGCCGGCCCGATCACCATCGACGGCTGCGGCGTCACCGTGCGCGGCCTCGTCGCCGCGCTCTCCCGCAAGGACGGCGTGGCCAGCGTCGCCATCCGCTCCGGCAAGGACGTCCTCATCGACGGCCGCGACCTCGGCGGCAGCGGCACGCGCATGGGCCGCGTCCGCGCCGACGCGCCCACCGGCTCGGCCATCAACAAAGGCGTCGACATCTTCGCCGCCGAGACCATCGACATCTTCGGCCCGGCATCCGGTCACTACGTCCTCACGTCTCTTCCCGGCCTGCACGACTCGAAGAGCTGGGGCGGTCTCATTCGCATCGTCTCCGTCGGTGACGCGGTCAACGGCTCCGGCAACGTCATCGACGACGGCCACTCCGCTGCCGGCGACTCCGGCGGCACCGTCGAGATCTCCGCGAAGGAAGACGTCACTCTCACCACCGCCGTCATCCGCGCGGTCGGCGACTTCAGCACGAACAACCCGAACCGCGGCGGCGGCGCGATCCGCGTCCGCTCCTACTCGGGCGACGTGATCTGGACCAACGGCACCGGCGAAGTCCGTCCGATCGGTTCCACATCCAATCTCCCGCTGTCCGACCAGGGCTCCATCATCCTCACCGCGTGCGGCACCGTGACCACCACCGGCAGCAGTTTCCCGGTGATGGGCTCCGCCACCAGCGTGTTCCCCGAGACGCACACCGGCGTCTGCTCGCCGGCTGCGCCCTCGCTTCCGGCCGGCGCCACGCCGCTCATCACCTGCAACACTCCGCCGGCCGTGAACGACGCCAGCGCGTCGACCAACGAAGACACCACCGTCACGATCACGCTCACCGGCACCGATGCCGACGGCGACCCGCTGACGTTCACCATCGTCTCCGGCCCCGCCAACGGCTCCCTCGGCCCGGTCATCTCCACCGGCCCGACCAGCGCCACGGTCGATTACACGCCGAACCTGAACTACAACGGCGGCGACTCGTTCGTCTTCCGCGCGAATGACGGCAACGGCGGCACCGACGACGCGACGGCCACCATCACCATCGCGCCCGTCAACGACGCGCCGTCGTTCCAGGCCGGTCCGACGGTGAGCTCGCTCGAAGACTCCGGCGCGCAGACTTACGCCAACTGGGCGACCTCGGTCTCCGGCGGTCCCGCCGACGAGTCGGGCCAGACCGTGACCTTCACCGTCACGAACAGCAACAACGCCCTCTTCGCCGTGCAGCCGGCGCTCACCTCCAACGGCACGCTGACTTTCACGCCGGCCGCGAACGCCTATGGCTCCGCGACGATCACCATCACCGCGCAGGACAACGGCGGCACCGCGAACGGCGGTGTCGATACCTCCGCGCCGCAGACCAGCACCATCAACGTCACCGGCGTGAACGACGAGCCGTCGTTCGCCGCGGGTGCGAACCAGACCGCCGGCGAGGATGCCGGTGCGCAGTCGGTGAGCGGCTGGGCCACGGCCATCTCCGCGGGCCCGAATGAGAGCGGGCAGACCGTCTCCTTCGTCGTGGCGAACAACGGCAACGCGCTGTTCAGCGCGCAGCCGGCGGTGGCCTCGAACGGCACGCTGACTTACACGCCGGCCGCTAACGCGAGCGGCAGTGCGACCGTGACGATCTACGCGCAGGACAACGGCGGCACCGCGAACGGCGGCGACGACACGTCCGCGCCGCAGACGTTCACCATCACCATCGACGCGGTCAATGACGCGCCGTCCTTCACCAGCGGCGGCGACGTGACCGTGCTCGAGGACTCCGGCGCCTACTCCGCATCCTGGGCCACGGCCATCAGCGCCGGTCCGGCGGACGAAAGCGGCCAGAACGTCACGTTCGCCGTCTCGAACGACAACAACTCGCTGTTTGCCGCGCAGCCCGCCGTCGACGCCAGCGGCAATCTCACCTTCACCACGGCCGCCAATGCCTCCGGCAGCGCGACCGTGACCGTCACGCTCTCCGACAACGGCGGTACCGCGAACGGCGGCGCCGACACCTCGGCTCCGCAGACCTTCACCATCACCATCACAGCCGTCAACGACGAGCCTTCCTTCACCAGCGGCGGCGACGTCACCGCGAACGAGGACTCCGGCTCTTACTCCGCCGCGTGGGCTTCGGCCATCTCCGCCGGGGCAGGCGACAGCGGCCAGTCGCTGACCTTCAATGTGTCGAACGACAACACCGCGCTCTTCGCGTCGCAGCCGGCCATCTCCGCGATCGGCGTGCTCACGTTCACGCCCAGCACGAACGCGAACGGCAGCGCGATCGTCACCGTCTTCCTCACCGATGACGGCGGCACCGCGAACGGCGGCGACGACACTTCGTCGACCGTCACCTTCACCCTGAACGTGAACGCCGTCAACGACGCCCCGTCCTTCACCAGCGGCGGCGACGTCACCGCGCTCGAAGACAGCGGTGCGTACTCCGCGGCCTGGGCCACGGCCATCAGCGCCGGCCCCGCCAATGAAAGCGGCCAGACCGTCAGCTTCAGCGTCTCGAACAACAACAACGCACTCTTCGCCGTCCAGCCGGCCATCGACCCGAGCGGCAACCTCACCTTCACCCTGGCCTCGAACACCAGCGGCGTCGCGTCAGTGACCGTCACGCTCTCCGACAACGGCGGTACCGCGAACGGCGGCGCCGACACCGCGGCCCCGCAGACCTTCACCATCAACATCGGCTCCGTCAACGACGCGCCGACCTTCACCGCCGGCGGCGACGTCACGGTGAACGAAGACAGCGGCGCCTACTCGGCGACGTGGGCGACGGGCATCAGCTCTGGTCCCAACGAGTCCGGCCAGGTGGTCACCTTCTTCACCTCCAATGACAACATCACGCTCTTCAGCGCGCAGCCGTCCATCACTGCCGCGGGCGTGCTCACCTTCACGCCGGCACCGAACGCGTTCGGCACGGCCACGGTCAGCGTCTACGCGAAAGACAACGGCGGCACCGCCAACGGCGGCATCGACACCAGCGCCACGGTCACCTTCGTGATCACCGTCAACGGTGTGAACGAAGCTCCGGTGGTGGGCAACGACGCCTGGGAAACGCTCGGGAACACCGAGCTCCGCGTCGACCTGGGCGCGGGAACGACGCCCGCGGTCGGCGATACGACCCCTTCGGGAAAGGGCGTGCTCGATAACGACACCGACGCCGAGGGCGATCCGTTCGTCATCAGCGGCGTCGTCGCCTGCGCCGACACCACCGCACCCTACGTCTGCGCCGTGACCGGCGGGACCGTGACCCTGAACGCGAACGGCACGTTCTCCTTCCAGCCGTCGCCCGGCGCGACCAGCGGTTCCTTCCAGTACACCGTCACCGACCAGCCGCCGGCCGGCATCGCGGCCAGCGCCAATGCCACCGTCAACCTGACCCTCCACGACATGATCTGGTACGTGAACGGCTCCGCGCCAGCCGGCGGCAATGGCACCTCCGCCTCACCGTTCCACAACTTCAATCCTCTCGATAGCTCTTCGGACGTCGACGGCGCGGGCGCCTACATCTTCGTCCATACCTCCGCGGTGAATGACTCGATCGCTCTGGAGCCACAGCAGAAGCTGTGGGGCGCCGGCGTCGGGCTGCTCATCCCGCGCAATCTGAACGGCAACGGCTCACCCGCGACGATCGTGGCTCCGGGCGTGCGGCCGACGATCGTTGCCGTCGGTGACGCGATCGGCGTGACCAGCGCAGCCGGCGTCGAGGTCGCGGGTCTCAGCATCAGCTCGGCGCTCGGGAACGGGATCCGCGTCAGCTCGCCGGTGTTCGGCGGGGCTGCCTCTGCTTCGATCTACAGCAATGCCATCACGTCCGCCGCAGCGCAGGGGATCGCGGTCGAGTCGTTCAGCACCGGCACGACCACTGTGGCCATCAACAGCACGGACATCCTGTCGACCGGCAACGGCGTCGATGTCTCCGGCGGCGACGGCACAGTCGTCTTCTCGTACACCAACGGCAGCATCACCTCCTCGAACGGCACGGCGCTGCACGCCGACGGCTCTGCCCTCGACGGGCTGATCGTGCGCGCGCTGGCGAACGTCACCGTCACCGGGAACACCGGCGGCGACGGCATCGTCGTCTCCTCGGGGACGTTCGACTCCAATCCGGCCACGACGGCGTTCGACTCCGTCAACGGCGGCAGCATCACCGTGGGCAGCAGCGCCAATCCTGTGGCCGGCGCTGCGGTCAAACTCATGAGCGCCAGCGGCGATCTCGCCTTCGGCTCCCTCAGCGCGCACGGCGCCACCACCGGCGTGACCATCGCCGGCACGGGCCTCTACACCGGCTCCGCGGGCATGCGCGTGACCTCCGGCGGCGGCGCAGTCTCCGCGGCCGCGGGCGCCGGTCTCACGGTCACCAACACCACCATCGGCAGCGCCAACTTGGCATTCACCAGCATCTCCTCGACCGGTGGCGCGAACGGCATCCTGGTCAACAACACGGACACTGTCGGCGGCCTGAAGGTCCTCGGCACGGGAACGGCCGGCAGCGGCGGCACGATCCAGGGCACCAGTAGCGACGCGGTCCGTCTCACTAAAGCGGCGAATGTCTCCCTCAGCTACATGAACCTGACGAACAGTGCGTCTGGCGCGACGAATGGCGCTGCCTGTAACGCCTCGAACGCCGGCGGATGCGAAGCGGCGATCGATTTGAACGACGTCACGAACATCGCGCTCAATCGAGTCATCATCGATCACAACAACACCGGACAGGCCGGAATCAGCGGTGTGGGCGTCAACGGTCTCTCTGTGACGAATGCCGAGATTCGTGAAGTTGGCGACGCGGACGCGGAGTCGGCGATCCTCCTGCAGAACGCCTCCGGCAGCGTGCTTCTCCAGGATGTGCTGATTGACGCGCCTGAGGAGTACGGCGTGCGTGTGTATCAGACCACCGGAATGGTCTCCATGACATTGCGCCGCGTGACGGTGCAGAACAACATCGGCACGTTCGGCGAGGCTGGAGCGTCGTGGCGGATCGAGGGCGGCACCGCGACGGTTCTCGTCGACGACAGCGACTTCCTGAACACGGATGGCCCGGCCGTCGATGGTCAAGCCGTATTCTCCGGAACGCTCAATCTCACTCTCACCGCGAACACCATGAACGAGAACCGCGCGCTTCCGCACGGCGTGAACTTCGCGACAGCCGCGAGCGGCACGGGCCGACTGACCGCCACAATGAACACGCTGACCGGCTGCGCCGTTGCGGCGAACTGCTCGCAAGCCTTCGACCTCGATGCCGCTGGCACGTCAACACTCGATGCAACGATCACAAATAACGTCATCAGCAATCCCGGTAGTGGTACGGGCATCGAATTCATCGTCAACGACAATGCGTTCGGCCGCGCTGACATCGGCCACAACACGATCAGCGTCAACGTCAACCGCGTAGGCATGAACTTCTTGGCGCGCGCTGTAACCATCCCCGGCGCGACTGGACAGCTTCACCTCACGGTCGCGAACAATACGATCAACGGCATCAACTCATCCTTCATCCCCGGCGTTCAGATCGCCGCCGGAGCCAGCACCGGTACGCACGCGACGACCGTTTGTGCAAACGTCAGCACGCTCAATGGATCGGGCGCCAACGCTGTCAATGGCACACCGGGACCGGATGTCTATGCGTTCACTCTCCGGCAGCGGACGAACACGACGTTTCAACTCCAGGGTTTCACCGGCACCGGAACGGTGCCCACGGCTGTCGAAACATTCGTCCAGAGCAACAACAGCGGCGGCACACTTGGCGGAGCAACGGAGGTATTCGCCGCTGCCGGCAGCACCATCGTGAATTACTCGAATGCTACGTGCCAGACGCCATCAGCGACGCCTGTTCCCTGAACCGTCGCCCGGAGTCAGTTAGGAGGAAAGTAAATGGCCGAACCTTTTTTATCCGAGATTCGAATCATGAGCTTCGTGTTTGCTCCCAAGGGATGGGCGTTGTGCAATGGGCAGCTCCTGCCCATCAACCAGAATCAGGCGCTCTTCTCCCTTTTGGGAACGACGTTCGGCGGCGATGGCCGCGTGAACTTCGCGCTGCCAGACCTGAGGGGAAGAACGCCGATTCACGTGGGCAGCGGACATACGCTGGGGGAAAGAGGCGGCGAGCAGGCTCATACGCTCTCCATCGCCGAGATCCCGACTCATACGCATGTCTTGAGCGCCACATCGAATAACGGTACGACCAATGTCGGCACCGGCAATCTGCTCGGCAAGACGCTCGGTCTGCAGTACTCCAGTCCAACGCAGCTCGTAGCGATGAACGCCGGGTCGGTCACGCCCACAGGCGGGTCTCAGGCGCATCTGAACATGCAGCCGTTCCTGACCCTCTCGTTCTGCATTGCCCTGCAGGGCATCTTCCCGAGTCCGAATTAGGAGAGTGATGCGATGGCACAACCTTACGTTGGTGAAATCCGGATGTTCGCGGGTAATTTCGCTCCCGCCGGCTGGATGTTCTGCGAAGGACAGCTTCTGCCGATTTCCGAAAATGAAACGCTATTCCAGCTCATTGGAACGACCTACGGCGGCGACGGGCAAAGCACGTTCGGCCTTCCCGATCTCCGCGGCCGCATTCCGATCCACCAGGGCAACGGCTTCATCCTGGCGGAAACTGGAGGCGCAGAAGAGATCACGCTGACCGTCAACCAGATCCCGTCCCACACGCATCCGCTGCTCGCGTCTGGCGTGGGCGGACAGCAGTCCAGTCCGGCCGGCCTGCTCTTGGCAGCGGTAACAGGGACTGACATCTATTCCGGTGACGTTCCACTCGGGAACATGTCGCCGCAAGCCATCGGCCCGGTCGGAGGCTCTCAGCCGCACACGAACTTTCAGCCGTACCTCTGCATCGACTTCATCATCTCGCTGTTCGGCCTCTTCCCGAGCCCGACATAGAAGCTGGCGCCGTACGCGATGAAGCAGCAGAACGCGAGACAGAGGAGATATTGAAATGGCCGATCCATTCGTCGCAGAAATTCGCATCTTCCCCTTCAACTTCGCCCCGAAAGGGTGGGCGTGGTGCAACGGGCAACTCCTGCCGCTGTCCCAGAACACGGCCCTTTTTTCCCTGCTCGGCACGACCTACGGCGGCGACGGTAAGTCCACCTTCGCCTTGCCCGACCTCGCAGGCCGCGCGCCGATGCACCCGGGACAGGGTCCCGGTCTGTCGCTGCACGACCTCGGCGAGACCGGCGGCTCGGAGACCGTGACCCTGCTCGAGAGCGAGATTCCCGCGCATGCGCACACGTTGCGTGCCTCGCTGAACCCCGCAGACTCGCCAAATCCGGCTGGCGCGTTCATGGCCGGTCCCGGCAACGACAACATTTATGGCGCCGCGGCAAATCTGGTATCGATGGCCCCCGAAGCCCTCGCTCCCGCCGGCGGCGACCAGCCACACAACAACATGCAGCCGTACCTGACCTTTTACTTCAACATCGCGCTGCAGGGCGTTTTCCCGCCGCGCACGTAAAAGGTTTCGCAGCAAGTGATCGAGAGAGAAGAGAGAAACAAGGAGAACACCATGTCCAACCGCCACCTCATCGGCAGGCGCCAGTTCCTGATCGTTTCATCGACGTGTGCCGTAGCCGCCGCCACGGTGGGCCCCAGGCTGTTCGGTGCTGAGACGATCTCGCAGCCGAAGCGTCTGGCGGTCGGTTTCGCCGCGTTCGAAGAGAACGCCGCCGTCGCCGCCGCGTCCAGCATTCCGGCGGGAGACGGGGCGTTCATCGGCCGCGGTGCGCGCATCGTCGTGTCGGGCGTGAGTGGAGCGCCTGCCGACCCTCGCCAGCGCCGCGCCGTCGAACTGCTCGCCAACTATTCGTATCTCGACGGCGCGGAGCGCCGCATCGCCCCGTTTCGTGCGTGGTCGTGCAGCCGGGTTACCGGCTGCCAGAGCAACAGCGTCGGCTTCAACGTGCCCGTCGACGAAGTGCAGAAGATCGTCTTCACGGTCGGAGTCGAGACCGGTGCGCCGGCGGGTGCGGCTTCCCGCCGTTCCGCGCTCACCGTCGACGCCACCGAGAGCACGCCCATTCCGCTCACGCTGACGTTGCAGAACGAGCCCGGCGCGGTGAAGCTCGCCCGCGGTTTCTACGTGATCGTCCCGATGTTCGACGGCGACTCCGATCCGCGCTGGTCCGCCTGGACCCTGCGCCTGGTCGAAGGGCGCTGGTCCCTGGTCGACAGCGAAGGCGCCACCGCGCCCTTCGAGCACTTCGTGCTCCGCGTCGACTACGCTAAATTGTGAGTGTGAATCCTTCCCCTGCGGGTGATCGCGCCGACCGCGGCGCGATCACCCTCCGGCCCGCCGCCGCCGCCGACTACCACTTCATGCGTCTCCTCTACGCCTCCACGCGTGAGGAGGAAATGAAGCAGTTCCCCTTCGACGAATTCGGCAAGAAGGAATTCCTCGACCAGCAGTTCGGCGCGCAATACCAGCACTACCAGCTCCATTACCCGACCTGCGAGAAGAACATCATCGAGAAGGACGGCCAGCCCATCGGCCGCCTCTGGATCGACGAATGGCGCGACCAGATCCGCCTGGTCGACGTCGCGCTCATGCCCGAATGGCGCGGCTCCGGCGTCGGCACCATGCTGGTGCGCGAGGTCCTCGAGCGCGGCGCGAAAGCGGGGAAGCCGGTGACGATCCACGTCGAAGCCTACAACCCCGCGCTCCGTCTCTACGAGCGCCTCGGCTTCGAGAAAGTCGACACCAACGGCGTCTACTTTCTGATGCGCTGGACGCCGCCGGCTACGTGAACACGGCCTCGTACTGATAGGTCTGCGCGTCCTGCCCGACCGGGACCAGGAAGATCTCCATCGCCTCCATCTCGGGATGCGTGAGGCGATACGTGCGCTGCGGCAGCATGTACGACTTCGGCCCGATGAAGAACAGCGAGAACGGATGACGGTCCAGGCGCGCGGCCTCGCTCTCCATCACCTTCGCCGCGCTGGTCAGGCGCAACTCCACCTTCCCTCCGTTCGGGAACTCCACCCAGAAGCTGGTGCCGACATGCGGCTCGAATGACGTCACGGTGAGATGCGCGAGCATGGCCGCGTTGTAGCACAATTGCCCGCACCACCGCAGTCGAGTACCCGGATGACGACGGCACGATCGGCATCGACATCCGGAAACTGCACGAGATCGAGCGGGCCGCCGTGTAAACGTCCGTCCTGCCGCCCCGTCTAGGAGAGATATGCGACGCGCAGCACTGCTGATTCTCATCGTGACGGGGCTCATCGCCTTCGAGGCGCCATCCAAGCAGCGGGCCGTGGGCCGCAGCGGCGGCACCACGAACTACATCGACGCGGAGATCTTGGCCAGGCTGGCCGCGAACAGGATCGCCGCCGCGCCGCTCTCAGGCGACGAAGAGTTCCTGCGCCGCGTCACCCTCGATCTCACCGGCGCGATCCCCACCGCGGACGAAGTGACGGCCTTCCTCGCCGACGCCTCCGCCGGCAAGCGCGCGAAGAAGATCGACGACCTGCTGCGCTCGCAGGCGTTCACCGATCGCTGGACGCTCTGGTTTGGGGAGCTCGTGCAGAACGTGCAGATCTCCACGAACTCGCGCGAGTACTACCTCGGCCGCAACGCGTACCACACCTGGATCCGCGACTCGATCGCCTCCGGCAAGCCGTACGACCAGATGGTGCGCGAGGTGCTGGCAGGGGAGGGGAGCAACTTCGAGGTCGGCGTCGCGAATTACGTCGTCCGCCAGCTCCAGCCCAACGGCCCGCCGCAGGACACCTTCGACAACCTGGCCGCCCATTCCACCGAGAAGTTCCTCGGCCTTCCCACGCTCTGCATCTCGTGCCACGACGGCCTCGGCCACCTCGAGCTGGTGAACAGTTACCTCCGCGAGAAAAAGCGCGAGGACTTCTGGAAGATGGCCGCGTTCTTCTCGCGCACCACCGCCCGCTTCGAGCGCTACACCGATCCCGCCAACCCGAATGCATTCGTCGGACGTTTCGACGTCGGCAACGCGCCGAACGCGGCGTATCGCCTCAACACGGTCGATGGCAACAAGTCGCCGCGCACGCCGAATGCGGGCGATCCGATCGTCGTCACGCCGGCCTTCCTCACCACCGGCGAGCAGCCGAAGCCGGGCGAAAGATACCGCGTGGCTTACGGACGGATGCTCACTGCAGATCGCCAGTTCGCGCGCGCCACCGTGAACCTGCTCTGGAAAGAGATGTTCGGCCGCGCCATCGTCGAGCCGGTGAACGGCTTCGACCTCAACAAGCTCTCCACGCAGGCCTCGCATCCCGCGCTGCTCGAAGCGCTGGCGACCGACTTCATCGCCCGCGGCTTCAGCCTGCGCGAAATCCTGCGCACCATCGCCCTGTCGAACACGTATCAGCTTTCGTCGTCGTACACGGGCACGCATCCCGACGAGAGCTACTTCGCGCGACGTCAGCCGCGGCGCCTGCACGCGGAGATCCTCGTCGACGCGATCGGCACCGCCACGAACCAGCGTTACCAGTTCAACGTGCAGGGCATCGGCGTCGTGACCAAAGCCATCCACCTGCCCGATCCGCTCGAGTCGCGGCGGTCCGGCGCGGGGATGCTGATGAATACCTGCGGCCGCGGCGATCGCGACGACAACCCGCGCTCGAACGACAGCGCCATTGCCCAGGCGCTCGCGTTCATGAACGACCGCGTCGTCACCGAGCGCGTGCGCCGCGCTCCCAACTCCACCGTGCAGCTGACGCTCAACGCGACGAGCGACCCCGCCGCGGTCGTGGAGCGCCTCTACCTGGCCACGTTGTCGCGCCGTCCGACCGCGGAAGAGAAGCGCATCGCCGTCGATTACCTGAAGGCCGGCAACCTCGGCGAGCGTGCCGAGGACCTGCAGTACGTGCTGATCAACAGCCTGGAGTTCCTGTTCGTATGAACGCCTTCTCCCGCCGCCACTTCGCCCGCATCGCCGGCACCGGCCTGGTCGCCTCGTGGTTCGCCGACGTCTTCGATCCGCGCATGCTCCTCGCGCAGACCGCGACCGCCGCTCCGACGCTGCGCAACAGCGCCAAGAGCTGCATCTTCATCTTTCTTGCAGGCGCGCCGAGCCAGACCGACCTGTGGGACATGAAGGAAGGCGCGTGGACGCCGGCCGATCTCGCACCTACGAGCTACGGCTCGCTGCGCTGGCCGCAGGGACTCCTGCCGAAGACTGCGGAGCATCTCGACAAGCTGACCATCGTCCGCACCGGATTGGCGTGGGCCGCGGTGCACCAGCTCGGCCAGACGTGGGCGCAGATCTCGCGCAATCCCGCCGGCGCCACGGGCGCCATCGCGCCGCACATCGGCGCCGTGGTCGCGCTCGAGTCGCAGGCCGCGCGCACCGCCACGGACGTGCTGCCCGGCTTCATCGCCCTCAACTCCGGCTCCATCCCCAGCTCCGGCTATCTCCCCGCAAAGTACGCGCCGTTCGGCATTCAGTCCTCGGCGACGGGCCTGGCCACGCTGTCGCATCCCGACGGTGCCGATCGCTTCACGCGCCGCTGGGACCTGCTGCACCAACTCGACGTGGCGCGCAGAACGGGCGCCCTCGGCAAGCCGTCGATGGACATGAACGACTTCTACGACCAGTCGAAGACGCTCATGGACGCGCCGGGCATCAACACGCTCTTTTCCTTCAATACCGAAGAGCACACGCGCTACGGCTCGACGACCTTCGGCGACTCGCTGATCGTCGCGCGCAATCTCGCCGCCGCGAAGAAGGGAACGCGGTTCATCCAGACCACCCTCGGCGGCTGGGACCATCACTCCGACATCTACAACCGCAACGCCGCACAGTCGTTGTACGCGCAGTGCTCGGAGCTCGATGCCGCACTCGGCGCGCTCCTCAGCGATCTCGAGACGATGAACCTCCTCGACGAGACGCTGATCGTCATCACCAGCGAGTTCGGACGCACCGTCGGCCCGCTGAACAACCAGGGCGGCCGCGATCACTATCTCCGCAACTCGATCGTTTTCGCCGGCGGCGGCACCGCGGGCGGCCGCGTCCTCGGCCAGACCGACGCCGCTGGCGCGCAGGCCGTCGACTACGGCTGGAGCGCGAAACGCGACGTGCGCACCGAGGATGTGACGGCCACGATCTACTCCGCCCTCGGCATCGACTACACCAAAGTCCGCACCGACGATCCCCTCGGCCGCGGCTTCGAGTACGTCCCGGTCGTCAACGGAGAACGCTACTTCCCCATCGAAGAGCTCTGGTAGCTCAGTTACGAGGTATGAGGCATGAGGCATGAGTGGGCGAGACGCGCCGTCATCGCTCGTCCCTCGTTCCTCATACCTGAATCAGCCATGAGCGATGGAGGGGCAAGCCGCCAACTCATGCCTCATCCCTCGTACCTCATGCCTGGTTTTATCTGCCTGCTACACTTACCAGAATCATGCAGGTCATCCTCCAGGGAAGCCTGCGGCACTTTCCTGCCGCTGAGCTGCTTCGTTTTCTCTGTGCCGAGTCTCGCAACGGCACGCTCGATCTCGAGACCCAGGGCCGCCGCACGCGGATCCTCTTCGAGGGGCCGTCCATCGTCTGGGCCGAGTCGAGCAAAGTCCCCGACGCGATCGATGCGATCCTCGACGCCTTCGGCTGGGACGCGGGCACGTTCACGCTCCTCGACTCAGTGGCCCTTCCGGCGAATGCCACCGCGCTCGCGCTGACGCTCGACGCGCTGCATGACGAAGCAAAACACCGCGCCGAGTCGCGCGGCTACGGCGACGAGACCCTGTTCCGGGTCGTCGAAAACCCGGAGCAACAGCAGGTCAGCCTCAATGGGGAACAGTTCAAGCTCCTCTTCCGCCTCTCCACCGGCCGCACGCTGGCGCAACTCGTGATCGAGCTCGGCGGAGATCGCAAGGAACTGATGATCCGGCTCAAAGAGCTGGAAGATCTCGGCCTGATCCAGTCGACTAGTCCGGAGCCGGTCAATCCGTTCGAGCCGAAGACGGCGCCAATCCCGGCGGTGGAAGACGCCGAGGTCACGCGCGTCGAGCGGGCCACCATCGAGCGGAAGACCCTGGCGCCGAAAACCGTCGCCCGCGCCAGGACCATCGTCGGCTCCATGACTCCCGACGACGATCCCGACGCCGTGCATCCGCTGCTCGACGCGGAGTGCGTCATCGGCCGCGCGCCCGGCAGCGGCATCGCCATCTCCGACGGCAGCGTCTCCTCGCAGCACGCCAGGCTGACCCGCACCGCCGAAGGCTTCGTCCTCGAGGACCTGAAAAGCCGCAACGGAACGTTCGTCAACGGCGAGAAAGTCGAGAAGCCACGACTGCTCCTCGACGGAGACCTGGTCCGCTTCGGAAAAGTGATCATGACGTTCAATCTCGCGCAGGAAGCGAAGGTCGGCGACGAAACGGCGCCGGAGATCCGTCTCTAGTTGTTGGAAGACCCAGGAACCCCATGACCCAATACGATCTCGCCATAGTCGGCAGCGGCCCTGCCGGACTCGCCACCGCGGCGCACGCGCAGGCCAACGGCCTGAGCTACGTGCTCCTCGAGCGCACCGACCATCTCTCCGACACGATCTACAACTACCAGGCGCGCAAGTTCGTCATGGCCGAGCCGGTGATGATCCCGGCGCGCGGCGACCTGCCGTTCGAGGCCGGCTCGCGCGAGTCGATCCTCGGCGCGTGGAACGATTTCGCCAGCGAGCGAAAGCTCAACGTCGCCTTCAACGCCGAGGTGAAATCGATCAAGAAAGAGGGCGAGCGGTTCGCGATCAAGACCGCGGCCGGCGCCGCGTACGACGCGGGCAAAGTCGTCCTGGCCATGGGCACGCAGGGCAACCCGCGCAAGCTCGGTTGCCCTGGCGACGACCAGCCGCACGTTCGTTATCGGTTGAACGATCCGGCCGAGCACTCCGAGCAGGACATCCTCGTCGTCGGCGCGGGCGACTCCGCGCTCGAGATCGCGATCGCGCTCTCGGACGAGAACCGCGTCGGCCTGATCGTGCGCGGCTCCGAGATCACGCGCGCGAACGAGATCCTCACGCGCGAGATCCTCTCCCGTCAGGCCTCGAACCGCATGACGGTGTACTTCAACACCACCGTCAAGCAGGTCTTCGACGGCTACTGCGATCTTAACGTGCGCGGCGAAGTGACGCGCGTCCCCGCGGAGCTGCTCTTCCTCAAGCTCGGCGCCGACGCACCGCGCAAGTTCTTTGAATCGGTCGGCATCAAGTACAGCGGCGACGGCGCCGACGCGCGTCCGATCCTCTCGCAGGTGCACGAGTCGAGCGTGCCCGGCCTCTTCCTCATCGGTGCCGCCAGTGGCCGCGATCTGATCAAGCTCGGCATGAACCAGGGGTGGGAAGTGGTCGAGCACCTGATGGGACGCGAAGTCGAGCCGGCCGACGAGGCCGTGCTCAAGGAGCGCCTGCCGTACTGGGATGGCTCCGTGCGCGAGCGCATCAGCGCCATCCGCGGCCGCGTGCCGCTGCTCGCCGCGGCCGACGAGCAGCAGCTCCGCGAAACGTTCCTGGCGACGAAGGTCCGCGAGTACGCCAGCGGACAGGCCATCATCAACCAGAACGATTACACCAACGACTTCCTGATCATCGCCTCGGGGCGCGTGGAGCTGCTGCGCAAGCCGGAGCAGGCCGCGACGATGCAGACCATCGCCGAGCTCACGGCCGGCAACTTCTTCGGCGAGATGAGCCTGATCTCCGGCCGCCGCCGCACCGCCACCGCGGTCGCGCAGGGTCCCACGCGCATCATCGAGATCCCCCGCAAATCGATCCTCAAGCTCCTCGGCAACGCGCCGAAGGCGAAGAACCTCGTCGACCAGGCCTTCATGCTCCGCGCGTTCGGCGGCTATCTCTTCCCCGGCATCCCCGAGGCGGCGCTGGGCGAGCTCGTGGACGCGGCCACGGTCGAGTCGTTCGGCAAGGACGCCGTGGTCTTCAAGGAAGGGGACAAGGCCGACGCGTTCTACCTGATCCGCAACGGCATGGTGAAGATCGCCAAGAAGTCGGGTGACAAGGAAGTCGTGCTCTCGTACCTCGTGGCCGGCAACTTCTTCGGCGAGGCCGCGCTCTTCTCCGACTCCGCGCGCACCGCCACCGTCAGCGCGATCTTCCCGTCCGAGATCATCAAGCTCTCCAAGAAAGACTTCAACGACTTCATCGGCGCGCGTCCCGAGCTCCGTGACGTGCCGATGAAGAAGCTGGAAGAGCGGCGCATCGCCAGTCTCGTGGCCGAGGCCACGCCGGGATCGGGCGCCGTGCTGGGGGACCTCATCCGCGAGGAAGTGGTCATGGGCACGCAGACGCTGATCATCGACGAGCACCGCTGCATCCGCTGCTCGAACTGCATCCGCGGCTGCGAGGGCGTGCACGACGACGGGCAGGCCCGCCTCTCGCTGACCGGCATCAAGTTCTACAACCTCCTGGCGCCGAACTCCTGCTGGCAGTGCGAGAACCCGATGTGCATGCTGGACTGTCCGCCCGACGCGCTGGTGCGCGATCCGCGCGGCGAGGTGTACATCAAGTCGAACTGCATCGGCTGCGGCAACTGCGAGCGAAACTGTCCCTACGGCAACATCTTCATGATCCACGTCGAGCCGAAGAAGACGCTCTTCTCCTGGATCAAGGAGCTGTTCGGCAAAGGCCACCAGAGCGACGTCGAACAGACCAGGGCCGTGAAGTGCGATCTCTGCCGCGACATCAAAGGCGGCCCGGCCTGCGTGCGCAGTTGCCCGACCGGCGCCGCCATCCGCCTCGAGCCGGAGGAGTACCGCACCACGCTCGAGGAGATCGTGATCACCCGGGGAGGAGCGCAATAGCATGCCGGTCGCACGAAGCGGCGTAGTCTGGCGCCGCATCTTCATCGTGCTTCTCGCCGTGGTGGTGGGGTCGTTCGTCTGGAGCGTGCGCCGCGAGTTTCCGCACGGCGGCTCGACGATCGGACTGATTTTCGGCACCGCCGGCTACCTGCTCATTCTCCTCCTCGCCTTCTACGGCATCCGCAAGCGCTGGTACCGCTCCCGCCTCGGCACGATGGAGCAGTGGCTCCAGTCGCACATCTACCTCGGACTGCTCGTGCTCGTGCTGCTCGTGCTGCACACCGGCGGGCGCTTCAACGACACCGTGGCCGTGACGACGCTGATCCTGGTCGCGGTGGTGATCCTCAGCGGCATCGCCGGTGCGATCTTCTTCGTGACCGTGCCGCGCCTGCTGACCGAGGTGGAGAGCAACCTCACCGTCGACGAGATCTCGCAGCAGCTCAACCAGCTCGGACGCAACATGGCCCGCGTGGCCAACGGCCGCTCCGCGCCATTCGTCCGCATCTACGACGGCCTGATGGCCGAGTCGATGCCGGGCTGGCTGGCCGGATGGCGATTGCTCTTCGCCCGCATGCGCCGCGGCCCGCAGCAGTCGACGGCGGACTGGTCGAAGCTGCTCGCCCTGGTGGGGAAGGAAGAGCAGGACCAGCTCCGCCAGATGCTCGTCTTCTCCCGCCAGCGCAAAGAGCTGCTGATGCGCCTCATGTATCAGCAGCGCTACAAGAACGTCCTCGAGTTCTGGCTCTACATTCACGTGCCGGTCACCATCGCGGTACTGGTGTTCGGGACCGTGCACGTGATCGCGGTTTTCTATTACGGGAAAGTGTTTTGAGAAGGCAGGTAAAAGGAAAAAGGTAAAGGGTAAAAGTGCGCTTCGCGCGGACCGCCGCGTAGCGGCACTTTTACCTTTTACCGTTCACCTTTTACCTGAGCGCAACTATGAGTTTCGTCATCCAACGCGTCGTCGGCCGGCAGATCTCATTGAGCGAGATCCGTACGTCCGTGCTGCGCATTGGACGGGGGACGAATGCCGAGCTGCGCTCGGACAATCCGGCGGTTGCGCTCGAGCATGCGGTCATCGAGAGCGACTCCGCCGGCTACACCATCACCGACAAGGGCTCGATCACCGGCACGTACGTGAACGGCAAGCCGGTCGAGTCGGCGCGGCTGGCGAAGGGTGACGTCATCGAGGCCGGCGACCTGCGCGTGGAGGTGCAGGTCGCCGAGGCGAACAAGCCGCTCTTCCTGCGCATCGTCGCCAGGCCGCAGCAGAAGGCGGCCACGATCGACGTCGAGGACGACGAAGTCGTCGCCGCCGCGCCGGCCGTTGGCGGCGGCAAGGCGGTGCGTGCGGAGAAGATCGACTACGCGGGCGCGTACCGTCTGCACCGCGGCTGGCTGACGAAACTGAGCCTCGTGGCCATCGCGCTGATCATCACCCTCGCCGTGATCGGCGAAGTCACGCGGCCCGAGAAACAGAAAGCGTTCATGCCGGGCGGCGTGTCGTCCGCGCACGCGAAAATCAAAGATGCGAACGGCATCGCCATCGCCACGCAATGCGCCGCCTGTCACGACCCGTGGAACAGTGTGAAGAACGAGCGTTGCGAGGCCTGTCACGAGCGCTTCGCCCATTCGATGAATGAGGTCGATACGCCCACGTGCATGTCCTGTCACGCCGAGCATCGCGGACTGCCGAAGCTCGCGCTGATCAACGATCAGAAATGCGCCGCGTGTCACGCGAACCTCACCGCGCACGCGAAAGCGCCGCTCGCGAACGACGAACTGCGCGTCATCACCGAGTTCGGCGAGCAGCATCCCGAGCTCACCGTGCCGGCGGACCCGAACAACATCCGCTTCAACCACAAGCTCCACCTGCGCAAGGGCGGCATCTTCAACGCCACCGGCAGGCGGGAGGAGCTGAAGTGCGACGGCTGCCACAAGCTCGTCGTCACACGCGGCAAGGCCGATCCGGTCAACCTTGAGTTCGAGCAGCACTGCCAGCGCTGCCACAAGCTCACCTTCGACCCGCGCTTCCCCACCGCGGAAATCCCGCACGGCGGCGATCCGCAGCTCGCGTACGGCTACATCGCCACGACGTATGCCGGCAACCGCGACATCATCGGCAAGTCGCCGGCCGAGGTGCGGAGAATGCTCACTCGCCGCGCGGTGGTCGGGCTGGACGAGCGCGCGGTCATCAACGCCGGTCAGGTGCTGAAGGTGAAGTGCGGCAAGTGCCACGACCTCAAGCGCGCCGGCGAGCGGTTCGCCGTCGAGCCGCCGCGGATCGTCACCGAGTGGCTGACCGGCGCCGGTTTCACCCACACCGCGCACAGCGGACTCGATTGCGAGTCCTGCCATCGCGATTTACGGAACAGCGTCAATACCGCCGACGTGCACATGCCCAGGCGCGCCGACTGCACGACCTGCCACGCGCGCAACGCCACCGCTGCCAGTACCTGCATCACCTGTCACGAGTATCATGTGCGCTCCAAACCGATACTGGCTGCGGCCTCGGCGTCGCCCATCGCAGGGGGAACGCCGGGGCAGGGGGGAGAAGCGCGGATGATCGACAAAATCCTGCTCGTCGCGATTGCACTGCTGATCCTGGTGGTGCTCGTGCCCGTCGGCATGGCGTTGTTCCAGCGCCTCAAGCCGAAGGCCGACGACCGTCCCGCGCCGGCAGGACCGCGTCCCGCGCCGCCGCCGCTCCCGAAGAACCCGCCCGCGCCGACGCCCGGCCCGGCCGCCGCCAACCCACCTATCCCCGCGCCCGAGCCCGCGCGTCCGATGCCGCCCGCCGCGGCCGCACCGGTCCCCGCGGCTCCGGCCGTTCCCGCTCCAGTTGTTCCCGCTCCGCCGGCCGCCGACGCCACGCGCATCGGCAATCTCTCGGAGATGCAGGAAGGGGCGAAGGCCGGCGGCTCGACGGAGTTCGTGGAGTGGTACGGCATGATCCTCTGCACCGCCGGCCCGCTGGAAGGGCAGCGCTTCGTCATCGAGCAGGACGGTCTCTACATCGGCCGCGACGCGGCGCTGGCGCAGGTGGTCATCCCCGACGGCCGCGTGTCGAAGCGCCACGTGCGCATCGTGCCGCGCGCGGGGAAGGTCTGGGCCATCGACGAGGGCTCGACCAACGGCACCTTCATCGGCGCGGCGGGCAGCGCGCGCATCACCGAGGTGCAACTCAAACGTGGCGACTCGATCGTTCTGGCTGATAATGCCGCCACGTTCACTTATCAGATCTAGACCACACATCGACGGTTGGGCGGTGGCTTGTAACGGGAGGCGGGAACGGATGCGTTGGAGTCTTATCGGAGCCCTTGCGATCGCCGCGGTGCTGCCCGGCCACGCGAAACAGCGAGCCGCGCGGATCGGCAACCAGCCCGTCGCGCCGGTCACCGCGAACGCGGAGCTGCCCGGCTGCGAGTTGATCGTCACCGCCGCCCGCACCTGTTCCGACGGCGCGGTCGGTGACGCGGGGCCGGAACCGTTCCCCGCGCTGACCGACGCCGAAGTGCGCGCCATCGTCGAAGCCGCGGCGTCCGCGCTGAGCAACGACACCGCCACCATCGGCGTCGTCGACCGCACCGGCCGTCCGCTCGCGCTCTACCGCCAGCCGGGCGCCAATCCCGCCAACGACGATCTCGCCCTCGGCGTCGCCCGCACCGCGGCGTTCTTCAGCAACAGCCAGGCGCCGCTCTCCTCGCGCACGATCCGCTTCATCAGCCAGGTGCATTTCCCGCCGGGACTGACCAACACCGCCAGCGGCGCGCTCTATGGCATCGAGCAGTCGAACCGCGGCTGCGACCTCAACGCGCAGTGGAACGGCTTGCCCGCCGCGCCGAATCAGTGTGTCGTCCGCGCACGCTCCATCAACGCCTTCATCGCCGCGCGCGACGGTCTCGCCGAGCCGCTCTGCGATTCGAGCAACAACAGCGGCTGCGGCGCGGGGCTGGTCACCGGCAAGATCCAGTTCAACGACGCGCCCAATCCGCAGAACGTGTTCGACCGTCCCGTGCGGCCGGGCGGCATCCCGCTCTACCGCGTCCTCGAAGCGAACCTCGGCGAGGGCATCGTCACGAAGGCCAAGCTCCTCGGCGCGATCGGCGTCTACGGCATCGACAGCGACACCGATCTCGAAGAGTACGCCGCCGTCACCGGCGCGTTCGGCGCCGCGGGCATCATCCCGCTGCCGCGCTATCCGCTGCCGTTCCCCGAGAACGTCTACATCGAAGGCATCCGCCTCCCGTTCCTCGGACCGAACGCGAAGCTGACCTTCAACGCCAACGGCCTCCCGACCGGCCTGCAGCGTCCGTCCGGCACGACCACCGGCGCCGCGAACGGCACGTTCCGTTACGGTCCGTACTTTGGCGGCTGCGCGCCGAACGGCTATCTGGTCGGACCGCGCGCGGGCGCCGGGGCGAACGGCCTCTCCGTCGCCGAAGTCGACGCCATCGTGCAGCGCAGCGTCAGCGCGTCGAAGCGCACACGCGCGCAGGTGCGCCTCCCCCTCAACAGCTACGCGCGCATGGTCATCACGGTCGTCGACGTCGACGGCTCGATTCTCGCGCACTACCGCATGCCCGACGCGCTCTTCGACGCGGTGGACGTGGTCCCGTCGAAGGCGCGCAACGTCGTCTACTTCAACAGCGCCGATCCGAACGCGCGCGTCGACCTCCCCGGCATCCCGGCGGGGACGTGGGTCACCACGCGTACGATCGGCTTCGGCTCGCAGCCGTTCTTCCCGCCCGGCATCGACTCGAGCGTCTTCAATCCCGCGCCCGGGCCGTGGTTCCCGCTCTACCTCAACAACGTGAATCGCCAGTGCTCGCAGGGCTCGCAACTCGCGAACGCGAATCAGAACGGTGTGACGTTCTTCGCCGGCGCGACGCCGCTCGTGCGCAACAACACCCTCGTCGGCGGCCTCGGCGTCTCCGGCGACGGCATCGAGCAGGACGACTTCGTGACCTACATCGGCGCGGGCGCGTTCCTCCCGCCGACCGATCGCTGGGCGGACCGCATCAGGATCGACAACGCCCGGCTCCCCATGTTCAAGTTCCCCAGGAATCCCGAGGGTGTGACTGAGTGTGGGGGTGGCCCGTGCGACTGAGCCGAGCGCTGAGCAGCATGCTCGCATCGGAGCCACGGAAAGAAGGACGACCGGGGGCCTCCGGCGGGCCGGTACGACCGGCGGCGCTTAGTGAGGCCATGTCGTCGCGCAAATACGTGTTCCGTCGACAGGTGTGCGTTCAGGCTAGGCCAACAAGCGCCG
>DASVSV010000225.1:0-4415 GCA_036387915.1 Thermoanaerobaculia bacterium | reverse complement strand
GGGAGGGCGGGCTGAAGCCACGCCCTACGTTCGCAACTATCTCGGCACCTCCACCTGATCGAAGATCCTCCTGAGCAGATCCTCCAGCGCCAGCCCCTCCATCTCCGCCTCCGGGCTGAGCGTGATGCGATGCGTGACCACCGGGGCCACGAGCGACTTCACGTCGTCGGGCGTGATGTAGTCGCGGCCCTGCAGCGCGGCCGTGGCGCGGCTCGCCTCGAGCAACGCCAGCGACGCGCGAGGGCCGGCGCCGATCTGCACCGCTTCGTCGCGGCGCGTGCGGGACACCAGCTCCTGGATGTAGCGGATGATGTGCGGCTCCACGCGCACGCTGGTCGCCACGGTCCGTCGCGCCTGCAGCAGCTCCTCCCCCGTGATCACCGGCTGCAGCGTGGCGATGGTCTCGTCGTGCAGGCGGCGTCCGGCCGCGTACTCGTCGAGCATGCGCACCTCGTCGTCCTGCTCCGGAAAATCGATGTTGATCTTGAACAGAAAACGGTCCCGCTGCGCCTCGGGCAGCGGATACGTCCCCTCGAACTCGACCGGGTTCTGCGTCGCGAACACCGTGAAGATCGGCGAGATCTTGTAGCGCGCGCCGTCCACCGTCACCGCGTTCTCCTGCATCGACTCCAGCAGCGCGGCCTGCGTGCGCGGCGGCGTGCGGTTGATCTCGTCGGCCAGCAGGATGTCGGTGAAGACCGGCCCGGCGCGGAACGCGAACTCCTGCGTTTTCTGATTGAACACGTTCGCGCCGACGAGGTCCGACGGCATCAGGTCCGGCGTGAACTGGATGCGCCGGAACCTGCACCCGAACAGCCGCGACAGCGTCAGCGCGAGCAGCGTCTTGCCCGTGCCCGGCACGCCCTCGAGCAGCATGTGCCCGCCCGCGATGATGGACGTGATGGCGAGCATCTTCACCCGCTCCTGTCCCATGATCACCCGGTCGAGCTGCTCCCGCAGCGCCGCGAAGCGGGTCGAGATGTCGGCGATGGTCTGCATCAAATTCCTCCGGCAAGTCTTACAGTCTCACAGCCTCACAGGCTCATAGCCTCATAGTCGGCCCGTGCGCCGTCCGCCTATGAGCCTATGAGCCTGTGCGCCTATGAGCCTGCATCTTCATGAATCCCTCATTGATCGCGGCCAGCGTCCGCTGCCCGCCCGTCAACTCATCCACCCGGTTCCGCAGCGCGTCGCCGCGCAGTCCGCTCGTGTGCGCGACGGTGCGCGTCAGCGCGTCGTGATACAGCTTCAATGACTCGTGCTGCGTGGTGACGTCGCCGTACAGCGCGGCCAGCGACCCAACCAGGTCCACCGCGTCCGACCGCGTCTCGCGATGGTCATCCTCGGGCGGCCCGACGCGCCGCGCGCCGCGCCAGAACACCAGCGCCGCGACGACGCACAACATCGCCAGGAACGGTCCGAGGTTCCACTCCGCCATCAGCGCGAGCGCGCCGTCGTCGCCGAGGATGCCGTGCGGCACTTCGTCGAAATACACCGGCCGTTTGCCCGCTAATGCCGACAACAACGCCAGATGATTCGCCTTCGACAGATGCGCGTTCTGAAACACCTCGGGCCACGAAAGCACGAACAGATCTCCGTCGCCGATGCGCTCCCGCGCCAGCACGACGCGATCGCCCGCCGCGAACACCGCGTGCATCCGCGGACGCAGCTCGGTGAACGCGCTCGATGTCTCAGCGACCGTCAGCTTGTCGATGCCCGGCCAGATCGGGAAGACCTTCTCCGCGTTCTTCGTCGTTGGCGTCGCCGCGGGCAACGCACCCATGTGCGCGCCGATGACCACCCGTCCCCCGCGCCGCACGAACGCATCCTCGGCGTCATTGAGCAGCGCACGCTCTTTCGGTTTCGGCGGCCCGATCGTTTTGTCGTCGAGATCGGCGGGATCGAAGAAGAGCGGCAGCTCGTGCGTCAGGCGGAAGATGACCGCGTTCGCTTCCAGCGGCGTGCGGCTGACGGGACGCACCAGCATCGCCGACTTGCCGCGCCGCGCGAGGTAGGCCGCTGCCTGCGACACGCCGGCGGTGGAGGTGTTCGCGGACGAGAGCTCGTCGTACACGCGCTCCGAGGCGCGGCGGTCGGTGACGATCCAGAGAATGCCGATCGTCGCGAAGAGCGCGATGGCGAGGAAGAGCGGCGCGAGACGTCTCATGCGCCACCTCGCAGCGTGCCGAGGATCTGCTGCGCGCGGACGCTGCACTCGTCGAGCGCGTCGGGCGTGCTGTGCAGCGACCCGTACCACTCGCGCTCGAAGCGGCGTGTCAGCTCGATCATCTCCGGCCGCCAATCCAGCGCCGGCGCGAGCGACGCCACGTACTCCCAGTTCGTGCGCCCCTTGCGGAAGTGCAGGATGCCCGCGGCGTAGCAGGTGACCAGCACCGCGTGATACCAGGCGCGGATCGCCTCGCGGAACTTGCCCGCCGCGGCGAGCTGCGCGGCGTAGCGCTCCCACTCCGTCGCGCCGCGCGAGAGCGGGTCTTCGTCCGCGCGCGAGCCGAGCGGCGCGCTCGTCTCGATCGCGTCCTTCGCGGCCGCGCGCGAGCGGCGCAGCACGTTGACCGCCAGCAGCACCACGATCAGCACGATCGCGCCGACGATCGCGAACACGATCCAGCGCGAGACCGGATTGCCGCCGTCGACGGCCATGCGCCGCGGCAGTAAGTCGAGCAACCATTCGAGCAGGCGCGAGAGCTGCTTGCCGATCCACTCCAGCGTGTCGGAGATGGCCCGCGCGATGCGCTCCAGCATCGGGATTTCTTCGTCGACGGTGGTCGGGATGACGCCGCCCTGCGGCAGCTCCGGCACCTGCTGCTCCGCCGCGATCTGCGCGAGCAGCTTCCGGTCGCCGCCCGCGGATTCCATCCCCGTCGCCCGCCGCAGCTCGACGATCGTCGCCAGCAATCGCCCCCGATGCGCCCCCTCGGCACTCCGCGCACTGACGATCGCCCGCAGCAGCGTCTCGTCCGCGCGGAACTTCCCCTTCGCCCACGTGACCTCGGCGCCGAGCAACGCGCGCGCTTCGCTCTGCGCACCCGCGAGCTGTTTCGCCGCGAGCAGCGCGTCCATGCGCTCCAGCGCGGCCACGTAGTCCGCGACCGGAAGCGCACTGACCGTCGTCGCGACGAGCAGCAGCGCGAGCGCGAGCGCGCGCCTCACGATGCGCGCCTCAGTTCCGCGAACCACGCGCGCAGGTCGTCGCCGCGCTCTTCCGCGCCCGCCTTGCGGACGAACACCACGTGCGCCGCAATCCAGAATGGCTCCACGATCGCGATCGCGCCGGTGAAGAGCAGCAGGAGGTAGCGCCGGTTGTCGGGAGAGAACAGCAGTTGCCAGCGCGGCGCGTCGAAGCCGCCGATCGAGCCCGCGGCCCAGACGCCGAGGCCGATGGCGGCGGCGAGGTTCACGAGCGCGACGAAGATCGCGCAGAAGAAGACGAACGCCAGTCCGATCAGCGGCGCGACGCGCGCGTACCGCGCGATCAATCGAAACGGAGTGCGGAGGCTCACGCGCTCGTTCAGCTCCATCGTGCCGATGGCCAGGCCGGCGAAGATCATCGCCAGCACCGCACCGATGCACGTGAAGACACCCAGATAGCCGATCAGCAGTCCGACCGACGAGACCAGGACGTAGCTGACGAACGCCGCGACCGGCACACGCCACGCCGCCCGTCCCGGCGTCGCGACGGTGCCGAGCGCCAGGCGGCAGGCCCGCGCGTAGACGGCGCGCCCCGAGAGCGCGAGGACGATCGACGCGACGATCATGTTCGCCGTCCCGCCGAGGAGGTTGCCGTACGCCGATGCCTTCGCCCCGACTTCGATCAACTGGTCGAGAAACAGCGCCTGCAGGAAGCGGTAGGGGAGGGTGGCCGCGATCAACACGCCCGCCCACGGCGCCGCCGTCATCGCCACGACCTCGGTCGACTCATCGAGCACGGACGAGATGGAGAGTGGTGACCGGATCAAAACAGTCCCGCGATCAGCGCCGCCATCCAGACCATCAGCCGCGCGCCGGTGAACAGCAGGACGATCGACACCGTCACCACCGACAGCCAGGAGAGGATGGGCGAGCGCTCGACCTTCGCTCCCCGTTTCGCCGACAGGCACGCCGCACAATGCCAGATCCCGTCCCACTGCGTGGCGCACTCCTGACAGAGCGTCTTCGCGCAGGTCATGCAGCGCGCAAACGCGTGCCTTCCGGAATGCACGGCGCACCACTGCGGAGCAGGAGGCATGGCCGCGAAGTTTACCAGCGGTGGACATTGGACCCGGGGGAGAGGGAACGACGAGGGGCCTCCGGCGGGCGGGTGCGACCGGCGGCGCTTAGTGAGCCCATGTCGTCGCGCAAACACGTGTTTCGTAGACAGGCGTGCGTTCAGGCTGGGCCAACAAGCGCCGCCGGTC
>DASVSV010000224.1:0-6842 GCA_036387915.1 Thermoanaerobaculia bacterium | reverse complement strand
CGGCAGCGCTTCTTGGCCTAGCCTGAACGCACGCCTGTCGACGAAACACGTGTTTGCGCGAAGACTGGGCCTACTAAGCGCTGCCGGTCGTACCGGCCCGCCGGAGGCCCCCGTCAGCTCTTCGTCGACGCCACGCGCGCCACGACCACGTCGAGGATGCGGTTGGCGATGACGCTCTTCTCCGCCCGGGCGATGCGGGCGGCGGTGCCGTCGCGGGCGATCACCAGCACCTCATTCTGATCGGAGTCGAAGCCGATCGTCGCGTCGGCTACGTTGTTGGCGACGATCAGGTCCGCGCCCTTGCGTTGCAGCTTCTCGCGCGCGTTCTGCTCCACCATGTCCGTCTCCGCGGCGAATGCCACGATGAAAGGGCGCGGCGTCAGCTTCGCGACGTCGGCGAGGATGTCGGGGTTCTTGCGCAGCTCGATGGTCAGCGTGTCACTGTCGTCGCGCTTCTTGATCTTGCGGTCGGCGACGCTCACCGGCGCAAAGTCCGCGACCGCCGCGGCTTTGATCACGATGCCGTGCGACGACGCGGCGCCCATCACCGCGGCGTGCATCTCCGCGGCCGTGTTGACGCGCGTGACCGTGACGCCGAGGGGGACGATCAGCGACGTCGGTCCGGTCACGAGCGTGACCTCCGCGCCGCGGCGGCGGGCCGCGTCGGCGATGGCGTAGCCCATCTTTCCTGAGGAGCGGTTGGAGAGATAGCGAACGGGGTCGAGCGGCTCGCGCGTCGGGCCGGCGGTGACGAGCACGCGCTGCCCTTCCAGATCGCGCGCGGCGAAGCGCGCCTGTACGTGCTGTACGAGCTCGGCCACGTCGGGCATCTTCCCCGCGCCTTCGTCGCCGCACGCGAGCAGGCCGTTCACCGGCTCGATGACCCCGACGCCGCGCGCGCGCAGCGTGGCGATGTTCTGCTGCACCGTCGGGTGCGCGAGCATGTAGGTGTTCATGGCCGGCGCGACGACGACGTCCGTGCGATGCGCGAGTGCGTAGGTCGTGAGTGCGTCGTCGGCGAGGCCAACGGCCAGTTTGGCCAGCACGCTCGCGGTGGCGGGGGCGATCAGGAGGAGATCGGCCCAGCGGGCCAGCTCGATGTGATCGACGCCGCCGCGCTCGGAATCGCCCCACTGCTCGACGATGACGCCGTGGTTCGACACCGCGGCCAGGGAGAGCGGGGAAACGAAGCGCGCGGCGTTCGGCGTGAGGATCACGCGAACGTCCGCGCCCGCGTCCTGGAGCCGGCGCACCAGTTCGGGCGCCTTGTACGCGGCGATGCCGCCGCTGACTCCAAGGACGATCTTCATTCTCTGCATTTTATCCCGCGCGTAGACGCGGGATCTTTGGTGATACCGCTCTGCGGGTGCCCACGAAGCGTTGCAGGTGCAATTGCCGCGTGTGGGAACCGGGAGATCCCGCGTCTGCGCGCGGGATAAAATCGAAAGCTTACTCGTTGTTCTCCAGCGCCGTTGTTTCTTCGACGGGCGCGGTGAGCTGCCACTTCACGGCATTCACGGCCACTTCGTCCATGGCGATGCGCGTCGGCTTGGCGTGACGCGGCCGCGTTTTCGGCTGCGCTCCCTGAATCAGCTGCTCCGCTCTTTTGGAGACGAGCAGCACGTAGCGGAACTTGCTGTCAACTCCGTCCGGCAGTCCTTCCATTGCGATCCTCCTCTTTGAGTCGCTCGGCCATCGTGGCGATGGCTTCGAGCGCGGTCTTGGTCTGTAGCTTCTTGGCGATGATCGCGGCCTTCAGGCACTCGGTCGCCGCCTCGATGTTGTCGTTGATGATGATGTAGTCGTAGAAATCCTTGCCTTCGTCGATCTCATCGATCGCCTTGCGCAGCCGCAGGTCGATCTCCTCGTCGGTGTTCAGGCCGCGCTGGCGCAACCTGACGCGCAGGGCGTCGAGCGACGGCGGGAAGATGAACACGCTCAGCGAGCGCGGCTCCAGTTCCTCGTCGTCCGCGATCTGTTTCGCGCCCTGATAATCGATGTCAAGGATCACATCCTGCCCCGCCTTCAACCGGTCGTTGACCTCGGCGCGGGAGGTGCCGTACCTGTGGGCGTGAACGTGGGCCCATTCGAGAAATTCCCCTCGCGCGGTCATGGCCTCGAACTCCTCCGTCTCCACGAAGTGGTAGCTCAGGCCGGGGATCTCCCCCGCGCGCGGACGGCGGGTGGTGTGCGACACGGAGAAATAGAGCTCGATGCCGAGCGGCTGGAGCTGATCGCGGACGTTCGTGATCAGCGTGGTCTTCCCGGCGCCGGACGGTCCGGAGACGATGAACAACGTCCCGTCCGAGTGGAAGTTACTCGACATTCTGTACCTGTTCGCGGATTCGCTCGAGCTCCGTTTTCAATTCTACGACAAGGGTCCGGATGGCCGCCGAGCGCGACTTCGAGCCCATGGTGTTGATCTCGCGCAGCATCTCCTGCGACAGGAAGTCGAGCTTCTTCCCCGCCGCTTCCTTGCCGGCGATGGCTTTCGCGGTCTGGTCGAGGTGATGTCCGAGGCGCGTCAGCTCCTCGGCGATGTCACCCTTCTCCACCATCACCACCACTTCCTGGGCGACGCGGTCCTGCGAGACGTCGGTCCCGGCCATGGCCGCGATCTCCTGCACGCGCTGCTGGTAACTGGCCAGCACCTCGGCGCGCACGTCGTCGCGATGTTTCGAGAGCTGATCGCTCAGATCGCGGATCGTGTTCATCCGCGACGTGATGTCGTCCGTCAGCGACTGCCCTTCGCGCTCGCGCATGATCGTCATCTGCCCGAACGCGGCGCGCACGAGCTGCACCAGCGACTCGCGTTCGTCGTCCGAGATCTCGGCGTCCAGGGCCTCGACCTGCAGGAAGTCGGGCACGCGCATCAGGTCGCTCCCCGTGAGCGTTGCGCCGAGGCCGAGCTCCTCGGCGATCGAGCGGAGTTGCGGGATGACCGTGTTCGCGATCTGCGTGTTGATGCGCACGTTGTACTCGGGCTGCTGCGTGCGCTGGATGCGGATCGACACGTCCAGTTTCCCGCGCGAGAAAAACTCGGAGGCGATGGCGCGCAGCGGCGCCTCCATGTCCCACATGTATTCGGGGAGCCGCACCGAGGCTTCGAGGAAGCGGTGGTTCACGCTCTTGGCCGTGACCGTCGCAAAGTAGCGCGGCGAGAGCGCGCCGGCCGCGCGGCCGAATCCTGTCATCGAATGGATCATCGTTCGTTCACCAGGCGCTCCGCCTCGTCGGCGAGCGCGTTCATTGTCTGCTCCAGCTTCAGGCGAAACTCCTCGGCGTCGCCGTCACGCGGCACGAGGATCGGCTCGCCGTAGAGATAGACCGCGCGCGAGAACGGATGCGGCACGACCATCCGGTCCCACGACGCCAGGAGCTTTTTTTTTTAGCGGCGAAGGCGATCGGCACGATCGGCAGGCCGCTCATTTTCGCCGCGAAGATCACGCCGTCCTTCGCCACGCGCGCCGGACCCTTCGGGCCATCGGGCGTGAAGACGATGTTCCGTCCCGCGCGTGCCTTGTGGATCAGCGCGCGCAGCGCCGCGGCGGCACCGCGCGAGGACGAGCCGCGCACGACCTCCACCCCGTACCAGTCGAACACGCGGGCGATGATCTCGCCGTCGCGTGAGCGCGAGCTCATCACCGCGATCGGCCGGCGGAAGCGCGAGTGCAGCATCAGCAGCAGGTGCCCGTGCCAGAACGCGAGCAGGTACTGCGGCGTGTGCTCGATGTTTTCCGCGCGCACGTGCTCGACGCGGAGAGTGGCGTGGAGGGCGCGGATGAAGAGGCTGGCGGCCAGCGAGAGGAGCTTCACGATTCGGGAGCGCAGTGTATCGCGCCCGCCGTGTGAAAATACCGCCGTGGCCGACGCCTTCCCGACAGTCCTGAACCATTACCGGATCCTCTCGCTGATCGGCGCGGGAGGCATGGGAGAGGTCTACCTGGCCAGCGACGACAAGCTCGGCCGCCGAGTGGCCATCAAGATCCTGCCCGACTCCGTCAGCCGCGACAGCGACGCGAAACTGCGCATGCTGCGCGAGGCCCGGGCCATCGCCGCGCTCGATCATCCCAACGTCTGCACCATCTACGAGGTCGGCGAGCACGACGGGCGGCCGTACATCGTGATGCAGTTCGTCGAAGGAGAAACGCTCTTCGACCGGCTTCAGCAGTCGCGCATGTCGCTCACCGAATGCCTCGACGTGGCCACACAGGTCGCGGCGGCGCTCGACGAGGCCCACAGCCACGGCGTCATCCACCGCGACATCAAGCCGATGAACATCATGCTCACGCCGCGCGGCCAGGTGAAGGTGCTGGACTTCGGTCTCGCCAAATTCGAAGCGCGCATCGACGGCGGCGCGGACACGCTGAAGTCGCGCACCGGCATCGTCACCGGCACCGCGCCCTACATGTCGCCCGAGCAGCTCCGCGGCGCCGCGATCGACGTCCGCAGCGACATCTTCAGCCTCGGCGTGGTGCTCTACGAGATGGCCACCGGGCGTCGTCCGTTCGAGCGTCCCAGCACCGTCGCCACGATCACGGCGATCCTGTTCGAGGATCCGCCGCCGCTCGACGAGCCGTCGTTCTCGGCGCTCGCGCCGGTCATCCGCCGGGCCATGGCCAAGGAGCCGTCGAAGCGTTTCGCCACCAGCGGCATGCTGCTCGAGGCTCTGTACGACGTGAAGTCGCGGCCGTCCTCGCGTCCCCGCCGCGTGCGCGTCACCGAGCACGAGGTGACGCAGAGCATGGACTCGCCCACACCCGCGCGCGGTCCCCGCGGCCGCATCGACTCCCTGGCCGTCATCCCCTCGGTCAACGGACCGCTGGAACCAGGTCTCGAGTACCTCGTCTACGGTCTCAGCGAAGGGATCGTCGACGCGCTCGCGCACGTGCGCAAGCTGCGCGTGATCGCCCCCGCCACGACCGCGCATTACGGCGACACGGAGCCCGATCCGCGCGTGGCCGGTCGCGAGCTGAACGTCGCGGCGGTGGCTGTCGTGAGGGCGCGTGTGGACGGCCAGGAATTGCACGCCGACGTCGATCTCGTGAATACGTCCGACGGCTCGCTGCTCTGGTCCCAGCAGTACGCGCGGCCGATCCGCGAGATCGCCACGTTGTCTGAAGCCATCGCGGATGAGATCGCGGAACGGGTGCGCGCCAGCGGCAGCTCCGGCACGCGCCGCGCGGCCACGAAGAAGAAGCGCGCCGTTGACGTCGAGGCGGAGCAGCTCTATCTGAAGGGCCGCTTCCAATGGATCAAGCGGCACCCCGAGGCCGTGAAGCAGGCCATGACGTTGTTCCAGCAGGCCGTCGAACGCGATCCGACGTTCGCGAGGCCGTACGCGGGCCTCGCGGATTGCTTCGTGATGCTCGGCTTCATGCAGGCCCTGCCGCCGCGCGAGATCCTGCCGAAGGTGAAGGCCGCCGCGCGCCGTGCCATCGAGCTCGACCCCACCCTCGCCGATCCGCACGCAACCCTCGGCTACGCGGCGGGGCTGTTCGAGTGGGACATGGAGACCGGGCAGCAGGAGCTCGAGGAGGCCATGCGCCTCAATCCCAACTATCCGTGGGCGCCGCACTGGCTCGGCATCCTGATGTGCGGCCGCGGCCAGACGCGCCGGGCTCTCGAGCTGATCGACATGTCGAAAGACCTCGATCCGCTGTCGCCGATCATCAACGTCGGCGCCGGCATCCCGCTGCACATCGCCCGCCGCTACGACGAGGCTGTGGCCTGCTACCGCGCGGTCCTGGAGATGGACGCCTCCCTCGCCCCCGGCCACTACTACCTCGGCATGACCCTGGAAATGCGCGGCGACTACGACGACGCCATCGCCGCGATGCAGCGCGCCGTCGAGATCGCCGGCCCGGCCCCGATCTTCCTCGGCGCACTCGCCCATGCGTACGCGCTCGCCCGCCGCAGCGGTGAGGCGGAGAGCGTGCTCGAACAACTGAACGCCGCGGCGCGCCAGCGATACGTCTCGCCGTACAGTTTCGGCCTCGCCTACACAGGACTGGGACGGGTCGACGAGGCGCTCGTTGCGATCGAGAAGAGCCTGGAAGAGCACAACGCCTGGTCCTGGTTCCTGGCCGTCGACCCCCGCTTCGACGTGCTCCGCAAGGAGCCACGCTACGTGTCGCTCGTCGAGCGCTACGGCCTGCCGGCGGTGACGGAGGTGGATGGGTGACACGGCGGAGCGCCTGCTCAGCCGACGGAGGGTAAACTACGCGAATGCGAGTCGCTTCTGGACGAGTCATCGACGGACGGGTTGAGCTGATGGATTCGGAGCTTCCCGAGGGCGCTGCTGTGACCGTATTGCTGCTGGATGGCGATGAAACCTGCGAAGCGGACGAGGAAACGGAGCGGATGCTTCTCGAATCTATTGCCCAGTGTGAGCGCGGGCAGACTGTTCCGTTCGAGAAGGTACTCGAGGAGCTTCGTCGTCGCGGGTGAATGACCCACTTCCCCATCAGAGCCAGCGCACTGGCCGATCGGCAGATGCTGGAGGCGGATCAGTGGTGGCGTGAAAACCGGCCGAAAGCGCCGAATGCAATCCGCGAAGAGCTCGAGCGCATCGGTTCACTGATCGCCTATCGGCCCGATCTCGGTGCCCGCGCCATCAACGTTCGCCTGCCCGGCGTCAGACGCATCCACATTGAACGGATTCATTACGATCTCTACTACCGGCTCGACGAATCTGAAGAGTTCATTGAGATCGTCGCTTTCTAGGGCACAAGACGCGGAGCGGGACCGCCGATTGAAGCGGCGAACATATGGAGTGCGGCGGCCTGCGCCGCCGCTTTTGTATTCGCGACCGGCACTGCCGAGACGCACCCGAATGGCAG
>DASVSV010000223.1:0-6662 GCA_036387915.1 Thermoanaerobaculia bacterium | reverse complement strand
GCCGGGACACCCCCGGCGCGCGTCGGGTTTCCAGTTCGTGAAGCGACGTCATCTACTTCTTTTTGGCCCGGCGGATAGCCGGATGCTCGGAGTTCTTGCCGGGCTGTTCCTGAGCGAGCAACTGCTTGTCGTCATTGGCGTTAGCGTGCAGCTTGTCGGGACCGTCGGACTGCGAGCGGCCACCGATCTTGTAGTAGTCCTGGTTCGGGTTCTGTTTGCTCATACGTACGGTAGTTTGCGAAGGACGGGCCACTCCGGGGCCACGAAGGAGACACGACGGGAGGCCTCCGGCGGGCCGGTGCGACCGGCGGCGCTTAGTGAGGTCATGCCGTCGCGCAAATACGTGTTTCGTAGACAGGGCGTGCGTTCAGGCTAGGCCAATCAGCGCCGCCGGTCGCACCGGCCCGCCGGAGGCCCCTCGTCGTTCCGCCCGTGTGCCTCCGGATCGCACGCTCACCGCAGAAGCTGCCGCCGCACGAACGAGAAGATCGTTTTCTGCACGTGATAGAGCGTCTGCTTGTCTGTGACCGTGTGGCGGGTGCGTGGATAGAGCATCATCTCGAACTCCTTGCCGGCGTGCTGCAGGTCGCGGGCGAAGTGGAGCGTGCTCTGGACGTGCACGTTGTCGTCCGTCGTGCCGTGCATGAGCAGCAAGGCGCCGTGGAGTTTTTCGGCATCGAAGCGTGGCGAGCTCTTTCGGTAGCCGGCCTCGTTGTTCTGCGGCATCAGCATCAGACGCTCCGTATAGATCGAATCGTAGTCGCGCCAGTCGGTGACGGGGGCACCGGCGATGCCCGCGGAAAACGACTTACTGTGCGTCAACGCGTACGAGACCAGGAAACCGCCGTAACTCCAGCCGAAGAGACAGACCCGCGCGCCGTCGACGTATGGCTGCGACTTGAGCCAGGCGATGGCGTCCTCGTAATCGCGGAGCTCCGACTCGCCAAGGTTCTTGTAGGCCGGCCAGGCGGAGACGGCACCTTTACCGCTGGCGGTGCGGCTGTCGATGACCCAGGCGATGGCGCCCTGCTGCGCGATGAGCTGCAGCATCAGCATCGACTGGAGCCCCTGCCCGCTCCACTTGTTCACCGCCTTCTGCGCGTGCGGCCCGCCGTAAAGGAACTGGTAGACGGGATATTTTTTCGACGGGTCGAAGTTCGTTGGACGGAACAGCACTGCTTCCATCGGAAAACCGTCGCGGGCCTTAACCTGCAGGAACGCCGGCTGCGGCAGGTCGTAATTGTGCGCCACCACGTTCGCCTCGACCACATGCGCCACACGACCGTCGTTGCGATGCACGCGGACCTGATCCGGCGTGCGGATGTCGCTCCATTTATCCGCGTAATGCGTCAGCCGCGGATTGAACGTCGCGGAATGCGTCCCCGCGGCTTCGGAGATGCGCTGCAAGCCGGTGCCATCCAGCTTGACCCGATAGACGTCGAGGCCGATGTGACTGCGCTCGGTGCCGGAGAAGTAAACGTATTGACCACCGACGCCGTGCAGCTCGCGCGCTTCCCAGTCTCCCTTTGTAATCTGCCGCAGCAGTGTGCCGTCGGCTTTGTAGTGATAAAGGTGGCGGAAGCCGGTGCGTTCCGACTGCCAGAGAAACGTGCCGTCGGGGAGCCAGCGCGGCGGGCCGAGGAGCTCGACCCAGGCTTTGGTGGTCTCGCGGAGGAGGGTGCGGCTGGCACCGGAGCGCCCGGCGCCGGCCGGCGTGGCGGCGACGAGCTCGAGCCAGGTCTGCTCGCGGTCCTGCACCTGATACGTCAGGGTCGCGCCGTTCCACGTCACGTCGACGATCAGAAAGTCCTTGTAGCGCTGATTGTCGATCGTGACGATCTCGCCGCCGGCGGCAGGCACGACGTGCAGCGAGACCAGCGGATTCGGATCGCCGGCCTTCGGATAGTCGTACACCTTCACGTCGGGGCGGTACGGGAGGTGATCGACGATCGTGTACTCCGGCACCGGGCGCTCGTCGAGGCGGAGGAAGGCGATGCGCGACGAGTCGGGGCTCCACCAGTAGCTCTTGAAGACGCCGCGGCCGTAGACCTCCTCCTGGTAGACGTAGTCGAGTTTTCCGTTGAGGATGTCCTTGCTGCCGTCGGTGGTGAGCTGCTTCTCGCGGCCCGTCAGGTCGACGACATGGAGATTGTTGTTGCGGACGAAGGCGACCTGTTTTCCGTCCGGACTGAACGTCGCCTCCTCTTCTTCCCCCGCGGCTTTGGTCAGGCGCGTGGCGGTGCCGGCGAACGAGTAGAGCCAGAGATCCCCGTCGACGGTCAGGACGACCGCGCTCTTTTTCGCGTCGAAGGTGAGGTCGTCGGAGATCGCGTCCGCGGCGAGGGGCAGGCCCGCCGTCTCGAATGCGCGGCGCAGCTTCGCTGAGTCGAAGAGCGGGCGTTCTTTCGCCGAGGTGAGGTCGAAGACGCGCCACTCGACGAGGTCGCCGGCGGCATCGCGTCGGGGCCAGAGCAGCGTGGTGTCGTCGATCCACTGGAAGTCGCTCTGCACCGCGCCGCCGAAACGGGTCATCGTCTTCGGGTCGTAAAGCGCGTCGAGAGTGAGGGTCTGCTTCTGCGCGAAGAGGGACGTCGTCAGGAGGAGAAGGAGGGAGAGCCTTTTCATCGGCGCGAGACTGTAACAAGATGGTGGCCCATGAGCACCGTTTTCATGTTTCTCCTCGTGCCGGTCTTCGGCATGTTCGCGGTCGGCTTCCTGATCATGCGCCGCGGCTTCGAGCTGAAAAAGCTCGCCACCGACGGCGTGCAGGGCACGGCCACCGTGACCCGGAAGCTGCGCGCCGGCTCCGCGCGGCCGCGCTTCTCGATCCGCTACGAATATCTCGACGCGGACGGCGACGTGCACACGCACAAGTCGAACGTGACGGCCGAGACCTGGAGCGCGGTCGACGAAGGCGACACGATCGCGATCGCCTACTCGGCCTCGAAGCCGCGCATCAGCGCGCCGCTGGAGATCGCGCAGCAGGCCGGGAGCGCGTCCGCCAAATGAACGGGTTCCTCGACGCCGCCGTCGAAGAAGCAGCACAAGGTCTGGCCGAAGGCGGCATCCCGATCGGCTCGGTGCTGGTCCACCGCGGCAGGATCCTCGGCCGCGGCCACAACCGCCGCGTGCAGCGCGGCAGCGTCACGCTGCACGGCGAGATGGACGCACTCGAGAACGCCGGCCGCCAACGCGCCGAGGTCTATCGCGAGAGCGTGCTCTACACGACGCTGTCCCCGTGCGCGATGTGCAGCGGCGCGATCCTGCTCTACGGCATCCCCCGCGTCATCGTCGGCGAAAACCGCACCTTCCTCGGCGAAGAAGACCTGCTCCGCTCCCGCGGCGTCGAGGTCGAGGTCGTCGACGACGCGCGCTGCGTGGAGCTGATGACGCGCTTCATCGCGGAGAAGCCGGAGTTGTGGAACGAGGACATCGGGGAGTAGCCGCAGTCGCCCGCAGTTATGGAGTGCGGCGGCCCGGCCGCCGCTTTATATTCGGGCGCAGTCTGCCATTCGGGTGCGTCTCGGCAATGCTGGTCGCGAATACGAAAGCGGCGGCCAGGCCGCCGCACTCCATAACCGCGCGGCATTGGGCGCGGCTTACGCCGCGCCCATCAACTGCCGGAGCACGAACGGCAGGATGCCGCCGTTTTCGTAGTAGTCCACCTCGATGGGGGTGTCGATGCGGACGGTGACGGGGACTTCATCCGTGGTGCCGGCGGCGCGGTGGATGCGCAGCGTCGCTTTCTGGCGCGGGCGGAGGGTGCCTTCGATGCCGGTGACGTCGAAGGTCTCCGTGCCGTCCAGCGACAGCGACTGCGCGTTCGTGCCGTCGTCGAATTGAAGCGGGAGGACGCCCATGCCGACGAGGTTCGAGCGGTGGATGCGCTCGAAACTGGCGGCGACCACGGCCCGGACGCCGAGGAGCTTCGTGCCTTTGGCGGCCCAGTCGCGGGAGCTGCCGGTGCCGTACTCGTGGCCGGCGATGATCATCAGCGGCATGCCGTCCTCGGCGTACTTCATGGCCGCGTCGTAGATGGCCAGGCGCTCGTTCGACGGATAGTGCACCGTCACGCCGCCTTCGACGCCCGGCACCATCAGGTTCTTGATGCGCACGTTGGCGAACGTGCCGCGCGTCATCACGCGGTCGTTGCCGCGGCGCGAGCCGTAGCTGTTGAAGTCCTGCGCGTCCACGCCGTTCTCGATCAGGTAGCGCCCCGCGGGCGACGAAGCCTTGATCGAGCCGGCCGGACTGATGTGGTCCGTGGTCACGGAGTCGCCGAAAATCGCCAGCGGCCGCGCGCCCTGGATGTCCTTGGCGCTCCCCGCCTGCGCGTCGAGGTCGGCGAAGAACGGCGGCTCCTGGATGTAGGTCGACTGCGAGTCCCACTCGTAGAGATGTCCGGTGGACGAGGGGATCGCGTTCCACATCGGATTCTGCTCGGCGAAATTCGAGTACATGCGCTGAAAGTCTTCCGGCTGCAGCGCGTCCTTCAGCACGTCGCGCACTTCCTGCAGCGTCGGCCAGATGTCGCGAAGGTAAACAGCTTGACCATCCGTCCCGGCACCGAGCGGCTCGCTGGCCATGTCGATGTCGATGCGTCCGGCCAGCGCGAACGCGACCACCAGCGGCGGCGACATGAGGAAGTTCGCCTTGATGGACTGATGCACGCGCGCCTCGAAGTTGCGGTTGCCGCTCAGCACCGACACGCCGATCAGGTCGTGCCGCGTGATGGCGTCCTCGACCCGCGGGTCGAGCGGGCCGGAGTTGCCGATGCAGGTGGTGCAGCCGTAGCCGACGGTGTGGAAGCCGAGCTGATTGAGATAACGATCCAGACCGGCCTTGCGGTAATACTCGGTGACCACGCGCGAGCCGGGCGCGAGGGAGGTCTTCACGACCTGCGGCACTTTCAGTCCGCGGTCGACGGCCTTCTTCGCCAGCAGGCCGGCGGCCAGCATCACCGAGGGATTCGACGTGTTCGTGCAGGAGGTGATGGCGGCGATGAGCACGTCGCCGTGATGCAGGTTGGCCACGTGCGTCGGGGTCTCATCCGCGAACGCCACCGCGTCCACGCGGTCGGGCGAGGGACGGTTGTTCACCATCTCGTACTCGGTCAGCTCGCTGGTGTTGCGCGTGTCCTTTGCGCCCGGCACGGTCTCCATCGACTGCTCGCCGCCGCCGGCGACGTGCGAGCCCTTCGGATCCGCACCGACGATCGTTTTGACTTTCCGCGAGATCTCGTCCGCGGACTTGCCGTAGCCGTTCGGCGGTCCGGCCTGGAGCATGTTCGTGAAGGTCGACTTCAGCACGTCCAGCTCGATCCGGTCCTGCGGCCGCTTCGGCCCCGCGACCGACGCGCGCACGGTGGAGAGGTCGAGCTCGAGCACTTTCGTGTACGCGATCTCCCCCTTGCGCGGGATGCCGAACATTCCCTGGGCCTGGTAGTAGTTGCGGAACGTGGCGATCTGCTCTTCAGTGCGGCCGGTGAGGGCGAGGTAGCGGCAGGTCTCTTCGTCGATCGGGAAGTAGCCCATGGTCGCGCCGTACTCGGGCGCCATGTTGGCGATGGTGGCCCGGTCCGCGACCGGCAGCGACGTGGCACCCTCGCCAAAGTACTCGACGAACTTGCCGACCACTTTCGCATGACGCAACAGCTGGGTGATGGTCAGGACGAGGTCCGTCGCCGTCACGCCTTCTTTCAACTGTCCGGTCAGATGCACGCCGACGACGTCCGGCGTCAAAAAGTAAACAGGTTGACCGAGCATCCCGGCCTCCGCCTCGATGCCGCCGACGCCCCAGGCCACGATCCCCAGTCCGTTGATCATGGTGGTATGCGAGTCGGTGCCGACCAGCGAGTCGGGATACCAGACGCCGTCTTTCTCCACGACGCCGCGCGCGAGGTACTCGAGGTTGACCTGGTGCACGATGCCGATTCCCGGCGGGACGACGCGGAAGCCGTTGAAGGCCTGCATGCCCCACTTGAGGAACTGGTAGCGCTGCTGGTTGCGCGTGAACTCGATGTCCATGTTCAGCTGCAGCGCGTCGGGACGGTTGGAGAAGTCGACCTGCACGGAGTGGTCGATCACGAGGTCGACCGGCACGAGCGGCTCGATGATGCGCGGGTCTTTGCCGGCCTGCTGCGCGGCGGAACGCATGGCGGCCAGGTCGACGAGCAGCGGCACGCCGGTGAAGTCCTGCAGCAGGACGCGGGCGACCATGAACGGGATCTCGTCGGTGCGCTCGCCGCCGCAGGCCCAGTTGGCCAGCGTGCGGACGTCGTTCTCGGTGATCTTCTTGCCGTCCACGTTCCGCAGCACGGATTCGAGGACGACGCGGATGCTCACCGGCAGCTTGGAAACAGGACCGATGCCGGCCTGCTCGAGCTTGGGCAGCGAGTAAAACTGGCCGCGAGTTCCGTTGCCGAGGTCGAAGGAGTCGAGGGTGTCGAATGTGTTGTGCGGCATTGCCCCCGGAGCATATTTGCGCGCCGGGCAAAAGGCAAAGCGGAGCGCTTCGTCGCATCGGCGCAGGGGAACGACGAGGGGCCTCCGGCGGGCCGGTACGACCGGCAGCGCTTGTTGGCCTAGCCTGAATGCACGCCCTGTCTACGGAACACGTGTTGCCGCGAAGACTGGCCCTACTAAGCGCTGCCGGTCGTACCG
>DASVSV010000222.1:0-20810 GCA_036387915.1 Thermoanaerobaculia bacterium | reverse complement strand
CCCCGCGGTGAGCGGGGAGAGGGTGCCCGAAGGGCGGGTGAGGGGTCGTGCAAATTGCGCTAAGTTAAGGCCATTGGGATGACAGCCGGCTCACAGCGCGCCGATCATCACCACATCCACCACCGTGCCCGCCTCGGCGTCCGCGTGCAGCACCGCGAGACCGTTGGCGTCGCGCATCGACGTCAGGGCGCCGGAGCTTTGCGAGGTGAGGGGCGTGGCGGTGAGAGAGCCGTCGCGCGGCTCGACGTGCACGCGTGCGTAGACGCGGCGCTCGGCGGCGCCGCGGGCGCGGGCCGTGAGTTGCGCGCGGACGACGGAGGGGAAAAGCCGCACCTCCTGCCCCATCGCCTTCCGCAAGGCCGGAGCGACGAAGAGGTGGAAGGCCACGAAGCAGGAGACCGGATTGCCCGGCAATCCGAACACCAGGCGATCGCGGAGGCGTGAGAGCACGACCGGCTTGCCCGGCTTCATGGCCACGCGCCAGAACTTCGTCTCCGCGCCGAGGGCTTCGAGGGCATCCTTGACGAAATCGTAGGCGCCGACGGAGACGCCGCCGGACGAGAGCACGAAGTCCGATTCCGCCGCGCGCTCGAACGCGGTGATGGTGGCCTCGCGCGTGTCGCGGACGATGCCGAGCGGACGGGCGATGGCGCCGGCCTCGCGGACGAGCGCGGCCAGGAGGTGCGCGTTCGTGTTCACGATCTTCCCCGCGGACGGCGCGTCGCCGGCGTCGATCAGCTCATCGCCGGTCGAGAGGATGGCCACCGTCGGACGGACGCCGACGCGCACGCGCGGTTTATGCGCACCGGCCAGCAGCGCGATCTCCGCGGGACCGATGCGCACGCCCGGACGCAGCACGACGTCGCCGGCGTGCACGTCCTCGCCGCGGCGGCGGATGTTCGTCCCCCGCGCGAGCGCCTTGTGAAGGGTCACGCGCTCGAGCCCCTCGTCGGTCAGCTCGATCTGCACCACCGTGTCGGCGCCCTCGGGGACGAACGCGCCGGTCATGATGCGCATGGCCGTCCCCGCTTCGAGCGCGTGCGTGGCGGGATGGCCCGCCGGAATGTCGCCCGTGACACGCATCGTCACCGGCGCGTTGGCGATGTCCTCCGCGCGCACGGCGTAGCCGTCCATGGCGCTGTTGTCCGCCGCCGGCGCGTCGGCCGCGGCGACGATCTCCTCGCGCAGCACGCGCCCGAGGGCGTCATCCAGCGCGACGTCTTCACTGGCGCCGGCCGTCACCTCGGACATCACCCGCGCCTGCGCCTCTTCCACCTGCAGCATGCCCGCGATGATAGTGGAGCGCCGGCGAGGACGCCGGCGCGCCACAAGCCGTTAGAATCGCTTTTTGCAAGGGAGCCCATCTGAAATGACTGCAACACTCCCCGTTGAATCTCCGGCGTCCGGCACGCGGACCGCGCGCATCCCCGTGGCCATCCTCGGCGCGACCGGCTCCGTCGGCCAGCGTTTCATCCAGTTGCTCGCCGACCATCCCTGGTTCCGCGTGCACGAAGTGGTCGCCTCCGATCGCAGCGCCGGCAAGACGTACGGCGCGGCCGCGGACTGGCGGCTCGAGTCGCTCGTCCCCGACGACATCGCGAACCTGACGGTGAAATCCCTCGGCGGCGACCTCGAATCGAAGCTCGTCTTCTCCGGACTCGACTCGTCGGTCGCCGGCGAAGCGGAAGAGGACTACGCCAATCGCGGCTGCGCCGTCATCTCCAACTCGCGCAACCACCGCATGGGCGCCGACGTCCCGCTGCTCATCCCCGAGGTCAACGCCGAGCATCTCGGCGCAATCGAAGTGCAGCGCAAGCGCCGCGCGGGCTACATCGTCACGAACCCGAACTGCTCCGTGATGGGCCTGGCCATCGCCCTCGCGCCGCTCGAGCGCGCGTTCGGCATCGAGGCCGTGCACGTCACGACCATGCAGGCCATCAGCGGCGCGGGCTACGCCGGCGTGGCCTCGTACGCGATCCTCGACAATGTCATTCCGTACATCGGCGGCGGCGAGGAAGAGAAGATCGAGACCGAGCCGCGCAAGATCCTCGGCGCCTGGAGCGACGGCCGCTTCGCCGACGCGCCGATGAAAATCTCCGCGCAGGTCAACCGCGTCCCGACCATCGACGGACATCTGATGACCGTCTCGCTGAAGCTGCGCGACAAAGCCTCGGTCGAAGACGTCCGCGCCGCGATGGAGAACTTCACCGGCGAGCCGCAGACGCTGAACCTCCCCTCCGCGCCGAAACGCCCCATCCACTATCTCGGCGCCGTCGATCGTCCGCAGCCGCGTCTCGACCGCGACCGCGAGCGCGGCATGGCCGTTTCGGTGGGGCGCCTGCGCACGTGCCCGATCCTCGACGTCCGATTCGTCGGCCTCGTGCACAACACCATTCGCGGCGCGGCCGGCGCGGCCATCCTCAACGCCGAGCTGCTGCAGGCGAGGAACCTCCTGCCGTGATCGTGATCAAGTTCGGCGGCACTTCCGTCGGCGACTCGGATCGCGTCGCCAACGCGATCGACATCGTCGCCGAGCGCCGCCACCTGCGCCCCGTGGTCGTCGTCTCGGCGCTGGCCGGCGTGACGAACGACCTCGTCGCCGCCAGCGAAGCGGCGTGCGCGCAGAACGCCGCGCAGGTGCGCGACATCATCGGCCGCATCCGCGCGCGCCACGAGGACGTCGCGCTGCGGCTCGTGCAGCACAAGTCCGACTTCCTCGAGTCGTTCATCAAGCAGCTCGACAAACAGATCGAGGAGATCGACACCATCCTCCGCGGCATCGCCCTCCTCGGCGAGATCACCATGCGCGCGCGCGACAAGGTGATGTCCATCGGCGAGAAGCTCTCGTCCGTGCTGTTCGCGTACACGATGATGATGCGCGCGCTGCCGAGCGAGTTCGTGGCCGCGGAAGACGTGGTCTGGACGAACGACTGCTTCGGCGGCGCAACGCCCGACATGAACCTGACGCGCGCCGCCGCGCAACGCGTGCTCGTCCCGCTGCTCGAGCGCAACCGCATCCCGGTCATGGGCGGCTTCATCGGACGCACCGAGGCCGGCGCCACGACGACCCTCGGCCGCAACGGGTCGGACTACAGCGCCGCCATCGTGGCCGCGGCCATCGGCGCGGACGAAGTGCAGATCTGGACCGACGTCGACGGCCTGCTGACCTGCGACCCGCGCCTCGTGCCGGGCGCGCGCGTCATCGACCTGCTGTCGTTCGAGGAAGCGGCGGAGCTCGCGCAGTTCGGCGCGAAGCTGCATCCGCGCACGCTCGAGCCGGCGGTCGAGGCGAACGTGCCCGTGCGCGTCCTCAACACGCACAACCCCGCCTCCCCCGGCACGCTGATCACGCGCAAAGGCGCCGAGGTCGCGGCCGGTCCGCGCTCGATCGCCCGCAAACGGGGCGTGACGATGGTGCACGTCACGTCGAACAAGATGCTCGGCACGCACGGCTTCCTGGCGCAGTTCTTCGGCGTGTTCGCCACGCTCGGCATTTCGGTCGATCTCATCGCTACGTCCGAGGTTTCGGTGACGGTGACGGTGGACGAGAAACATGACATCGACGAACTGGTGCGCCGCCTCCAGCAGCTGGCGACGGTGGAGCTCTACGACGCGCAATGCATCATCGCCGTCGTCGGGCAGAACGTGATGTCCGACGCCCGCGTCGGCGCGCGCGTCCTCGAAGCGCTCGGCAACATGCCGGTCAAGATGATGTCCCTCGGGCGCTCGGGGCTGAACCTGAGCATCGTCGTCGACGACTCGAACGCGGACGCCGCGGTGAAAGCCGTGCATCACGCGCTGTTCGAAAATGTAGCGGCGGGCTTCAGCCCGCCGGTGACCGTATGAAGATCGCCATCCACGGCTACGGCAAGATGGGACGCACGATCGAGCGCGTCGCCACCGAGGCGGGGCACGAAGTGGTCTGCATCCTCGACGTCGACCGCAACGACCCGCTCGCCGGCGCCGAAGTGCTGATCGACTTCTCGCACGCCAGCGCGCTCGAGCACGCGCTCAGCGTCGCCTGCGACAACGGACTGGCGCTCGTCGTCGGCACCACCGGCTGGAACGAGCGTCTCGACGAAGTGCGCACACGCGTCGAAAAAGCGGGCATCGGCTGCGTCTACGCGTCGAACTTCTCGCCGGGAGCGAACGTGATGTTCGCGCTGGCGCGCCGCGCCGGCGAACTGTTCGCACGCTTCCCGCAGTACGCCGCGGGGATGGAAGAACGCCACCACTCGCAGAAGAAAGACGCGCCCAGCGGCACGGCGCTGAAGATCGCATCCGAAGTGAAGGACGGCAGCGAGGGCAAACTCGACCCGCCCATCGCCGCCTCACGCGTCGGCGCCGAGTTCGGCCTGCACACGCTCTTCTTCGACTCGACCGACGACCTCGTCGAGATCTCGCATCGCGCCCGCGGACGCGAGGGCTTCGCACGCGGCGCGGTGTTTGCGGCGGAGCGCATCAGCAGCCGCAAAGGTCTTGTGCGGTTCGACCAACTGATCGAGTGACGAACTCCGTCCGAGGAACGTAGCCAAAGTCCGCGTATGATTCGGGCGAGGACTTTCTTGCTCGTTACCCACTTGGCGGCGAAAAACTGGCGCAACTTCCGACGGATTGACGTCGATTTAGGCGAACGCCAGTTCATCGTCGGTCCGAACGCATCAGGGAAGTCCAATTTCCTCGACATCTTCAGGTTTCTCCGTGACATCGCGAAATCTGAAGGAGGCGGCCTGCAGAAGGCGGTCAAGGACCGAGGCGGTGTTTCGAAACTGCGGAGCCTCGCGGCGCGGAAAGACCCGGAGATCGCGATCGAGATCGCTCTTGGCGAGATCGGAGGCGCACCGGAATGGCGGTATGCACTCGGGATCAAACAGGGTGAACGGGGCCGGCGCCTTCCCTTCGTCAGTTACGAGCGCGTATGGAAGAGGGACGCGCAGATCGTGAGCCGCCCGAACGCCGAAGATGAAGCCGACCCGCAGCGCTTGACCCAAACGTACCTCGAACAGATCGGTTCGAACGCCGACTTCCGAGTGGTCTCGCGGTACCTGCAGACCATCACGTATCTCCATCTCGTACCCCAATTGCTCCGCCATGCAGACCAGATTCAGGGTCGGATCATCGAGGACGACCCATTCGGGCAGGCTTTTCTCGAGCGAATCGCGAAAACCACGGAGAGAACACAGAAGGTCCGGCTTCGGGCGATCGAAGAAGCGTTGAAAGTTGCCGTGCCTCAGCTCAAGCAACTGCAGTTCACGCGTGACGAAGACACCGGACGACCGCACCTTCAGGCGTTGTATTCACATTGGCGACCAAACGCCGGATGGCAGCGCGAAGACCAGTTCTCCGACGGAACGCTGCGCCTCATCGGCCTCCTCTGGTCACTGCTCGAAGGAGAATCGATGTTGCTTCTGGAGGAGCCGGAGCAATCTCTCAACGCAGCGATCGTGACGCAGCTTGCTCCGGTGATCCACCGCATCCAGAAACGCCGTCGCCGGCAAGTTTTGATCAGCACGCATAGCGATGATCTGCTCGGTGACAATGGAATTGACGGGCGAGAGGTGCTGATGTTGAATCCCTCCGCCGAGGGGACCGAGGTCCGTGTGGCCGCGGATGTCGAAGACATTCGCGCGTTACTCGAAGCCGGGTTCACCGCGGCGGAAGCGGTTCTCCCGCGCAGCAACCCCTTGCACGTCGAGCAACTCTCGCTCATCGACTGAGAGCATGATCGCCGCGGTTGAAGATGTCTTGAGCGAGGCTGTAGTACGTAAACTGGTCGCTGTGGAGCGGCCGGATCTCGTGCTCTCCGCTGTCCTGCGGAAGAACGGTCGCGAGTACGTCCGCAGCCGCGCTCGTGAGCTGAACCGGACGGCGCACTCCGTCCCCGTGTTCGTGGTCGTCGACTTGGACAGACCCGTACCTTGTCCAGCCGATCTGATCGAAAGCTGGCTGCCCTCGCCGCGCGCGCCGAAGCTCTTGTTCCGTGTCGCGGTGATGGAGATCGAAGCCTGGATCATGGCGGACCGCGACGCGTTTGCTTCGTTTCTCTCCGTGCCGCTCCACCGCATCCCGCCAAATCCGGACGACGTCCTCCACCCGAAAGAGCTGATCGTGTCGATCGCGGCGCGATCCAACAGGAAAGACATCCGTGAAGATCTGGTCCCGTCTGCAGGTGACACGCGGCGCGTCGGTCCGGCATTCAACGCGCGGCTCACGGCGTTCGTCGCGGATACGTGGGATCCTGCAGCGGCCGCTGCTTCGTCTCCGAGTCTCCGCCGGGCAACCGAGAGACTGCGTTCGTCCTAGAGTACGGCTTGGCGAGGACCCTGCAGAAACGCACGTCGTCCGAGGGTTTCGTTATGTTTCGAGGCGTAGGTACAGCACTGATTACCCCGTTCAACACGGACGGCTCGCTCGACGAAACCGCTTTGAAGCAGTTCGTCGACTGGCAGATCGCCGAGGGGGTGAACTTCCTCGTGCCGTGCGGGACGACGGGGGAGAACCCGACCCTGACGGCGGACGAGCATCGGCGCGTCGTCGAGCTGACCATCCAGACCGCGAACGGACGCGTGCCGGTGCTCGCCGGCGCGGGCTCGAACTCGACGCCGCGCGCGGTCGAACTGGCGCTGCAGGCCCTCGACCTCGGCGCGGACGGCATCCTCACCATCACCCCGTACTACAACAAGCCGACGCCGGACGGGCTGCGCCGCCACTTCGGCGCGCAGGCCGAGGCGGTCGAGAAGAAGAAGGCCGGATTTCCGATGGTCATGTACAACGTCCCCGGCCGCACGGGACTGAACATGACCGCCGAGACCACGCTGCGCATGGCCCGCGAGATCCCAAACGTCGTCGGCGTGAAGGAAGCGTCGGGCAACATGGAGCAGATCCTGGCCATCCTGCGCGAGCGCCCGAAAGGCTTCCTCGTCCTCAGCGGCGACGACGCCTGGACGCTGCCGCTGATGGCCGTCGGCGCGGAAGGTGTGATCTCCGTCGCCAGCAACGAAGTGCCGCGTCTCATGCGCGAGATGGTCGACAACCGCGACGTCGCCATCCACAACCGCCTCCTGCCCCTCCTCACCGGCAACTTCATCGAATCGAACCCGGCACCGGCCAAGGCCGCGCTGAAGATGATGGGCGTCCTGGCCAGTGATACGGTGCGCCCGCCGCTCGCGCCGATGACGGACGCGGGGCAGGCGCGCCTGCGCGCGATCCTGGAGGAGTGCGGGCTGTTGGATTGAACGGAGCCTCACAGTCTCATAGGCTCATAGGCTCACAGGCTCATCGCGAGCTCCTATGAGACTCTGAGACTATGAGACTGTGAGACTGCATCTGTGAGACCGCATCAATGATCACCATCGAAGACCGCGTCCGAGCCCTCGCCAACGCCGACCGTGTCGAAGCGGTCAAGACCATCGGCCTGTTCCTCGCGGAGCTGGAGAAGGGCACCATCCGCGCGGCGCAGCGCGACGAGGACGGCGTCTGGAAGGCTCAGGCGTGGGTGAAGGAAGGGATCCTGGCGGCGTTCCGCTTCGGCGTCCTGACCGAGTTCGCGTCCGGCTCGCTCTCGTTCGTCGACAAGGACACCATCCCGGCGCGGCGCTTCAAAGTCGCGGACGGCGTGCGGATCGTCCCGGGCGGCTCTTCGATCCGCCGCGGCTCGTACATCGCCAAAGGCGTGGTCATGATGCCGCCCGCGTTCGTGAACATCGGCGCGTACGTGGACGAGGGGACGATGATCGACTCGCACGCGCTGGTCGGCTCGTGCGCCCAGGTCGGCAAGCGCGTGCACCTCTCCGCGGCCGCGCAGATCGGCGGCGTGCTGGAGCCGATCGGCAACGTCCCCGTGGTCATCGAAGACGACGTCGTCGTCGGCGGCAACTGCGGCATCTACGAGGGCACCATCGTCCGCGGCCGCGCCGTCATCGGCGCCGGCGTCGTGCTCACCGGCTCGACGCCCGTCTACGACACCGTGCGCGGACAGGTCTATCGCCGCACGGCCGATCGTCCGCTGGAGATCCCATACGGCGCCGTGGTAGTGCCGGGCGCGCGCCCGATGCGAGGCGCGTTCGCCGAGCAGCACGGCCTGCAGATCGCCGCGCCGCTGATCGTGAAGTACCGGGACGAGAAGACCGACTCGTCGACGGCGCTGGAAGAAGCGCTGCGGTGAAGGTCGCCGATCGCCTCTCCGGCATCGAGCTCTCGCTGATCCGGCAGATCAACGCGCTGGCCACCCCCTACTCGGTGAACCTCGGCATCGGCGAGCCGAACGTCGTCCCCGACCAGCGCCTGCGCGAGCTGGCCCAGCGCGCCGCCACGATGCCGTGGCAGTACTCCCCCAACGCCGGCACGCTCTCGCTGCGCAAACGCCTCTGCGAGAACACGTCCTACGATCCCAAGTCGGAGGTTTGCGTGACCGCGGGAACGCAGGAGGGACTGTTCGCCGTCTTCACCGCGTATGTGAATCCGGGCGACGAAGTGCTGATCCCCGATCCCGGGTTCGTCGCGTACGCCACGCTGGCGCAGATGTGCGGCGCGACGGCCGTGCGCTACCCGCTCGAGCCGCCGGACTGGCAGATCGACGTCGAGGCGCTGGAGAAGCGCATCACGCCGAAGACCAAGCTGATCGTCGTCAACTCGCCGTCGAATCCCCTCGGCGCCGTCGCGTCGCGCGAAACGCTCGAGCGCATCGCCACCACCGGCGTGATGATTGTCAGCGACGAGGTCTATCGCGAGCTCTGGTACGACGCGCCGCCGGCGTCGATGCTCGGCATGGGCGACAACGTCGTCGTGCTGAACGGCCTCTCGAAGTCACACGCCATGACCGGCCTCCGCCTCGGCTGGATCCACGCCCGCGAGTCCGTGATGAAGCCGGTCATCACCGCGCACCAGTACATCGCCACCTGCGCCTCGGTTTTCTCGCAGGCGCTGGCGGAGCTGATCTTCGAGGACCACGAATGGAACGCGGGCTGGCTGGACGGCGTCCGGGAACAGTTCACCACGCAGCGCGAGGCCGCGTTGTACGCGATCTCGCACGAACTGGAAGTGCAGCTCGCGCCGCCGGCAGGCGCGTTCTACGCATTCACGCCGGTGCCTGCGTGCGAGTCGATCACATTCGCGAAAACACTGGCCACCGACGCGGCGGTGCTGGTCATCCCCGGAGTCGCGTTCGGGCCGCACGGACAAGGCTTCATCCGCATCTCCTACGCCGCGCCGGTCGAGCAGATCACGTCCGGCATCGAGCGCATCGGGCGCTACCTGCGGACGCAAGGGCGTTGAAATTGCACACGAGCTAAGATTCGCGATGGTGGCGAGAGCAAAGAAAAACGAAGAACGTCTGCCGATCCCTCCGGAGCGCGACTCCGTAGCGGCGGCCGAGGTGTCGCTGTATCGGAATGTGCTGAAGATCAAACAGGAACATCACCTGGACGATCTGGGCATTTCCTTCTACGACGCCGACACGACCATCCAGTGGTCGTACAACGCCGATCACTACTTTCACGCGGCGTCGACGATGAAGCTGGCGGTGCTGCTGGGAGTGTTCCGGCAGGTCGCGCGCGGAGAGCTGGCGGTCGACGCGCCGGTGCACATCCGCAACCGCTTCACCAGCATCGTCAACCAGGAACCGTACATGCTCGACCTCCGCCGCGACGCCGACCCGGACGTCTACGGCCACCTCGGCAAGACGCTGACGGTGCGCGAGCTCGCCTACTGGATGATCACCAAGTCCAGCAACCTGGCCACCAACCTCCTGGTCGACGTGGTCGGCATCCCCACCATCCAGCGCGGCCTCGACGAGTTGGAGATCGACGGGATGAAAGTGCTACGCGGCGTCGAGGACACGCGCGCCTTCGAGGCAGGCCTCAACAACGAAGTCACGGCGAACGGGCTGCTCAAGATGCTGCGCCTGATCGCCGACGGAAAGGCGTATTCGCAGGCAGTCTGCGACCAGATGCTGGAGATCATGCTCGAACAGCAATACCGCAGCGGCATCCCGGCCGGCCTCCCCAAGGCCGCACGCGTGGCGCACAAGACCGGCAACATCTCGACCGTGCATCACGATGCCGGAATCGTTTATCTCGACGGGCGGAAGCCGTACGTGCTGGTGATCCTGACGTCGTTCCCGGCGGAACAGGGTCGCGGCACGGCCGTCGCGGAAGTCTCGCGCGACATCTTCAACGCGCTCGCCGGAAGTGTGTATGAGTAATGAGACCGCCGAAGCCCAGGGACTGAAAGTCGTCGACGCGTACGATCTCGACGACCAGCTCCGTTCGATCCTGAAGCCGGGGGAGATGGTCCGCGACTCCCAGGGCCGCCGCCACCGCCTGCCGCGCTATTTCTACGAGATCCCGTCACACGAGGTGGCCCTGTCCACCCGCCTCACACCGCACTTCGGGCTGAACGAGTTCATCCTGGCCGACCTCAAGGAAGCGTCGCGGCTGCAGGGATATCCGCGTTACGTCCCGTGCGCGATTCGCATCCTGGCCTTCTACCTGGAACAGTTCCGGAACGCCGCCGGTGCCTCGCTGCACATCGCCGTCAACGGCGGCTACCGCTCGCCGTCGCACAAACTCTCGCTCAACGCCTCGCCGCACATGTGGGGCACAGCCGCCGACATCTATCGCGTCGGCACGAACATCCTCAAGACGAAAGAAGCCATCGAAAAGTACAACGAGATCGCCGAGGACCTCAGCGACGAGGTCACGGTCCTGCCGTACGGACACGTCACCGGCAAGAATGCCGACGACCACGTGCACATGGACCTCGGGTACATCACCCTGGTGCCGCGCGAGATCAGCGAAGACCGGATGGAACAGCCGCAGGAAAATCGCCCGCGGTTCGCCTTCGAGGAGCGCCGCGGAAAAGATCGCCGCGGGACCGCCGTCGCCGGCGAGGACCGCAGGGAATCCTGACGGACGGGCCTCCCAGCCGTCCCCTTCCGTGCAAAAATCCCGGCCCGCCGTTTGCTTTTGCTGAAACCGCTGAGTCCCATGCCTGCCGAATTACCGCCACAGCTCAAACACGAGCTCGACAGTGAAATCGCCCGTTCCCGCCGCAACTGGCTGGAGATGCCGGTCATCGGCATGGAGAGCGAGTTCAACGTCTGGCTCGACGAAGAAGAGATCAATCCGGAACCGTACTGGAAGCACCCCAGTGCGTTCATCGACCGGCCGCTGCTGAGCCGCGAGAAATCGTCGCTGCAACTGCCGACCGGCGGCGCGGTCTACTTCGACCGCGGCGTGATCGAGGTCGTCACGCCGGTCATCGAGCTGGCGCCGTCCAGCACGGCCCGCATGGTGCGCAACCTCTGGGAGCAGATCGGCTTCGTGCGCGACCAGCTCACCAACTGGGGCAAAAAGAACGACCACACCGTGCGCCTCAAGGCGTACAGCACCCACTACAACGTCTCCTACGAGATCCCGAAATCGCAGCAGAGCTCGAAGCGCAACATCAAGACGCTGGCGCTGCTGCTGGCCTACATCCTGCCGCCGCCGGTGATGATCGCCGGCGGAAACCGCCGCTCGACCGGCGTCGGCGTCCGTCCGCGCGGGAACCGCATCGAGATCACCGTCGACTTCACGCCCGATCCCGGCCTGATGATCGCCACCGCCACCCTGATCGTGGGCATCGTCCGCGAGATCATGTGGTGGCCGTCGTACGACCTCTCGCTGTTGCAGAAATTGCCCATCCCGATCATCGCCGGCGTCATCCCGGGCAAGCACACCACCCGTAAAGGCTGGCTCACGAAAGACTTCCACTATCCGCAGAGCCCGTTCACCTCGGACATCAACGCGCCGCTCTGGACCACCCAGTACGGCGAGAAGAAGTCGCTGCGGGAGATCGGGAAGGAAGTGGCGTGGTTTTTCCGCAAGTCCATCCGCCGCTTCTCCGACCCGTTCAGCTTCCGGCTGCTGTTCGCCGTCCTCGACGGCCGCGCGCCCTCGATGCTCGAGCTGGTCGACCGCCCCGCCGCGTACGAGGACGTCGGACGTCTCTGCCGCTGGGGCATGGTCATCCACGAGCTGAAGAACTACGAGACGGAGCTGAATTTCCTGGCCCCGTGGCGGGAGATGGACCGCGACTCGATCGACCAGTTCGTCGTGGCCCGCGAGCAGGCCCGCGAGAAACATCAGAGCGAGATGGCCAACGTCAGCGCCGCAGAGCCGCGCGCGCGCCGCCACTCCCTGCGCGCCAAAGACGGCAAGTTCATCGCGCCGGAGTTGCTCGAGGAGTCGCGTCCCGCGTCGCGCCGCCAGCTCTCCGTGCTGTCGCGCCGCCGCAACGACCGCCCCGGAAAACTCGTCCCGAAGCGCCCGACCCCATACGTCGACCGCCGCGGCATCTCCCTCCTCGGCGGCGGCAACGGCAGCTCCGCGCAGGAGCGCCGCCGCAATAACGACCGCCGCCGCAACGCCTACGCCATCCCCTTCCCCGACCGCCGCCTGACCCGCTCCGCCTACGAGCAGGTCTTCCTCAAGCTCGTCTCCGGCGGCCGCCTGAAGATGGGCACCGACATCTACACCCCGGTCGGCATGAAGGGCTGGTACCACGCCATCTTCCGCCGCGAATCCGACGGCGCCGAGAAGCTGCTGTCGATCGACCAGCTGCTCAAGAAGATGTCGGACTGGGTGTAAGAGGAGCATTCCAGCGGGCGTGGTACCCTCCGCGCCCAATGACTCGCGCGCTGATCTCCGCTCTCGTCCTGACTCTGATCGCCGCCGGTTGTCGCGAGGCGGAACAACCACCCGCCGCTCCCGCCTCGCCCGCCACGCCACCCGTTGCGGAGTCCAGCACCGTCGCTCCGACCGCGACGCAACCGCAGCCCGCCGAGGTTCCGCCCGAGCCCCTGCCGGAGCACGACGTCACCGGCTCGTACTTTGCGATGGACAAACTCCCCGCCGATTTCGCGGAGCTCGATCACCTCATGCTGGCCACGATCGACGAAAACGCGGAGCCGGCGCCGCTCAACGGCTTCCTCCGCCCGAAGAAACAGAGCGCGGAGGACTACAAGCTGGTCAACCCCACCATGACCGGCCGAACCCTCACCTTCACCACCGCCCCCGTCAACGGCACCCACTACGAATTCACCGGCGCCTTCGACGTGCTGCACAAGTTCGCCGAGAACCCGCCGCCGTACGAGACGGCCGTGCTCACCGGCACGCTGACCAAGCACCGCGGCGGCAACAGCATCGCCACGACGCCGGTAAAGTTCCGCTACGAAAACGGCGGGTAGCCGGCACGGCCGGCGGCGCTGATTGGCCAGGCCTGACGCACGTGCGGGTGCAGCCCGACTGGCGGCAGCGTTCTACGTACAGGCTGTTTTTCGATCGCGTGCGTAGCACGCTGGAAGAAAATAGCTCCCGGCTTCGAGCCGGGGGAACAAGCCTGCCCTTGGTACCAGCCCGTGTAGCGGGCGACAGGTCACCGTTCGCCTGTTCAATGCGACGGGGTCTCGCCGGACGAGAAATACCTACTCCGTCCCCAGCGTGTCCCGAATCCTTTTGTCCCACGACGTCGACTGGATCTCCTGCACCTTGCCGCCGACGAAGACGACCAGCGCGTCCATCTTGCGGACGTAGTCGGTGATGTAGCTCCATTCCTCGACGGAGACGCCGTCGTAGCGGAGGCGGGCGGCGCGGCGTTCGGGGGGGCCCATGAGCTTCTCCACCTCGACCAGGGTCTGGCCGAGGCGGATCTTGTTGACGCGGGTGCGATTGGTTTCGGCGAGGCGGAATGCGTGGCGCTCGACGTTCACCGTCGACGTGCTGCAGCCGAGTGCAAAGGCGAGCGTGAGAACCAGCGCTGCGAGCGCGCGGGGCCTCAGTACCATCCGTTGCCCTCCGGGTTGACCAGCGCGCGGGCGACGCTGGCGCGAAGCGCGTCCTGCAGCGCGGCGCGATCGAGCCCGCCGCGCACGACGACGTACCGCATCGGCAGCTCGTTCGGATGGAACTGCGAGTGATACGACAGCCAGTCACGCGTGCCGCCGACCGACGGCTGCATCGAGGCGTCGAGCATCACCACGTAAACCGCGTTCGGATCGTGCTGAATACGCCCCGCTTCGACTTCCGTCGCCAGCGCGCGCTGCACGTCGAGGTCGAGCACGTCACCGCCCGCCATCGGCAGACGCTGCGAGCCGACCCGGAAGCCGAACGTGCGGACGCCATAGCGATCGAGCTCGCGGATCTCCTGGTCGCGATCGAGCATGCGTGCCGCGAGCAGCGCCGAACGCATCTCGCGGTCCGCCCACGTGCCCGCGAAGAGCACGCGCACCGACGGATCTTCGATCACCGCGCCGCCGTGGAACAGGACGTCGTCCATCGACGCCGCTCCGCGATACACGTGCACGCGCCCGCCGTCGTCGTCGCGGACCATATCCGCCGGCCAGACCACCTCCGGCACCTCGGACACGGAGTCGTCGACCACCGACAGATCGTCGCCGGGCGCGAGCGCCGCGGTGCCGAAGGTGATGTCGAGCACCGGATGGAGCTCGATGCCGTTCGGTGCGACGCCCGTCTGTCCGTGGATGTAATCCCAGAAGCCGATCCCTTTCACCGTCACCGGCGTCGTGGTCGACTTCATCGAGGTCGTGGCGGTGAAGCGCGCGTCGAACTGCTGGCGGGCCCGCGCGATGCCGGGCCCGAACGGACTGCCCGAGCCGACGCAATTGCTGGCCGGCAGCTCGATGATCATCGTCCGGCCGGAGCCGTCCTTGATGACCAGGTGATAGTCGGAGTCGGCCTCGCGCACGTACTTCGTGAGCGTGCCGCTGAGCCGGTACTGCGTCGTCTCACGCGGCGCGACGCGTCCGTTCGCCGGCAGGGACGAGGGGCGCGTCGACTGATGGAAGTTGTAGATCGTCGACGAGATGTAGGAGCTGAGGACCACCGAGGGAGCCTGCGGGTCGGTGCCGGTCTTGACCGACCAGCGCTCGACACCACACGCGGCGTGAAGCTCCGAAACCGCCAACAGCACGACCGCGACGAGGGGGAAGAAGAACCGCATCCGTCACCTCCTGAGCCATCTTTCCGGGGTGGCGGCAGGATAAGCGGAAACGCGACGAAATTTCATAGGATGTCGCGCCATGGCACTCCTCCCCTTCACCCGCACGCCCCTTCAGCAGGCCCTGCAGCGTTTCGTCGACGGCGAGGACCTCGAGCAGGTGCTCGAACCGCTCGACGACGCGAGCGTCACCTCGAAGCACGACGCCGCGGCCGTCGTCGACGCGTTGCGCCGCGTGCCGCGAGTGCCGCAGCGGCCGGAGGAGCGGTATCGCACCTCGCCGCTCCATTCGCTGATCGCGCTGTTCCAGGACGTCGAGGACGAGCGCGCGGTGGAGGTGCTGCGCGAGAGCGGCACACCGGAGCTCGTGCGCATCTTCCGCGCGAGCTTCCCTCCGCATGACGATGACCACGACGACCTCCTGTTCCTGCTGAAGATCCTGGTGATGTATCGCGTCACCGAAGCGGCGGAGCTGGTGGTGCAGGCGGCGCGGCATCCCGCCACGTGCGACGCCTTCCTCTGGTCGGTCGTCCTCGGCCAGCTCGAAGGCGATCCGGCTCTGGCCGACGAGGTCGTGGCGGGACTGACCGAACCACTGCCGGAGGGATTCGCCGGCGTGGCCTTTCTCGACCTCGCCAACCAGCGCGCACGTGACGGTCAGGCGCTGCCGCATCCGTTCGACACCGCGCCGGGGCTGCAGCGTCTCGAGGCGTATCTCGCCGATCCATCACCGGAGCACGCGAGCTACGCGCACAGCGCCGCGGCCGCGATCCCGTTTCTGCGCACGCCGGCGCGGCAGCGGCTGCTCGACCTCGCCGCGCAGCATCGCGATCCTGCGGTGCGCATGGAATCTCACTGGGCCGCGGCGACGCTGGGCGACGAGCGCGCGGTCGCCGCGCTGGCCGAAGCCTCTCGCGATCCGCGACAGGGCACGCGCGCGCTGGCGTATCTCGAGGAGCTCGGGCGCCTCGACGCCGCGCCGCCCGAAGCGCAGACGGACGAGCATCTCGCGCTCGCCGCGCTGGCGGACTGGCTGGCCTACCCGACCGAGTACGACGCGTTTCCCGATGCGCTGCGCGTCGTCGACACGCGGGAAATGTTCTGGCCTCCGACGAACGACCGGCGGCGGCTCTGGCTGATCGAGTTCACGTACGAGGCCTCCGACGAGCGTCCGCAGGGTGAGGCCGGAATCGGCATGGTCGGCTCGATCACCTTCGCCCTCGCCGGCGAGACCTCGCCGGACATGCCCGCCGAGGACCTCTACGCGCTGCACTGCGTCTGGGAACTGCAGGCCAACGACGACGAGCGCGCGCCGGACGAGCTGTCGGTGGAAGCGGGACGCGCGTTGCTGCTCGAACGCTGAAGTCACCATGAGCGTGCGCTCCGGCAAAAGCGTGTAAACGTAGGGCGTGGCTTCAGCCCGCCTCCCTCGTGCGCCGTCGCACACCGCGCAGCCTGCACGCTCTGGACGGGCTGAAGCCACCGGCAAAAGCGTGTAAACGTAGGGCGTGGCTTCAGCCCGCCCCCTCGTGCGCCGTCGCACACCCCGCAGCCTGCACGCTCTGGACGGGCTGAAGCCACGTCCTACGTTCGGGGAGCTTCTCGTTCTTTTCGTGCCCGGCGCATCCTGCTACGAACGATCACTCCTTCGAGCGCCGTTCCCAGTCTTCCTTCAGGGCCTTGCCGGGTGAGCGGTCCTTGAGGCGCGGCTTCTCGAGGATTGTTGCCAGGAGGTCGGCCACGCCCCAGGCCAGGAACGTGACCGTGGCGATGGTGAAGAGCTGCGCCAGACGGTGCAGGTCGAGCAAGAAAAAAAGCGTGATCGGGACGGCGAAGGCCATCACGATCACGCCGATCAACAGTCTCACGCCGCGCAAGCGGCGCGAGTTTAACGCGCTTCGGCTTCCCCGATCGCGTCGCTCGAAAGATCGGCGACCCGATTCTCGACGCGGTCGTGGAACTCCTTCTCGTAGGTCCGCACTTTGGTGACGTACTTGCGGGTCTCCTTGAAGGGCGGCACGCCGCCGAAGCGTTTGACGTTGCCTTCCCCCGCGTTGTAGGCGGCGATGACTTTCGTCTCATTGCCGTCGAAACGCTCGTTGAGGTACTTCAGGTACTTCGCACCGGCGGCGACGTTCTGCGCGGGATTGGTGAGATCGCGCGCGCCCATCCACCGCCCCGTACGCGGCACGAGCTGCATCAGGCCGATCGCGCCGGCGCCCGAGCGGGCCGTCGGCTTGAAGCGCGACTCCGCCTGCACCACCGCGGCCACGAGCTCCGGCCGCACGTTGTTCTTCTTCGCCTCGCGATAAATGATCGAGCCGAACGGTACTTCCTTGGCGAAAAAGTCCTCGCGAACCTTCTCGGTGACGATGGTCAGTTTCTTCGGCGCCTCGGCCACCGCGCTCAGCGGCGAGCTCGTCGCCGATTCGACGCCGCCCACCGCGGCTTCCACGCCGCCCGCGACAGACTTGGCGATCGACTGCGCCGCGCGCAGGTCGCCGGCCAGTGCACGGTCGAGTGAGTTCCCCGAGGCGGACGTGGAGATGGTCGTCGGCTTGTCGGTGCGGCCGTTGTTCTGCTGCACCATCTTCAGCGGCACACCCATGCCGCCCAGCGCGAGTGAGGCTCCGAGGGCCCAGGTCGTGTACTTCTTCTTCATGCCCTGAAAACGGCGCGGCTTGACCGCCTCCACCTCGCGCCGAAGTTGCGACCGGTCAAAGTTGTCCAGGAACCGCTCTTGGTAAGGCCGCTTGTTCTTCAGCTCCGGCATCGGTCGTGTCCTCCATGTTGCTCTGACACGACTTATTTGCAATGCGGAAGCCACTTCTAAACGGCTGAGCTGCCATAACTTACATTTACGCGGGCGCTTGCGGTTTGGCTCGCTCGCTGAAATGTGCTCCAATTTCACGTGCCATGACTGTTTTCGCCTTTCTCGCCTTCGCCGCCCTCGCCCAACCGGACGAACTGGCGATGCAGCAGCCGCTGATGGGCTGCCACGAAATCGCCGCCACGGCGCCGCTGAAACCCGATCCGCTCCTGCAGCGTCTGCTTCGCTACACCGAACTGGCGGTCAAGCACCGTATCGACGGGCTGGCCAGCTACTACTCGTCCTTTTTCGACGGCAGAAAGACCGCCAATGGCGAGGTCTTCCGCAACGGCAAGTACTCCGCCGCGCACCTGACCCTCCCGCTCGGCACGTGGATCGAAGTGAAGTCGCGCGCGACGGGGAGGAAGCTGCGGATGCGCGTCAACGACCGCGGCCCCTACGCGAAGAAGTTCTGCCTCGACCTCTCCCAGGCCGCCGCCCGCTACCTCGGCGTCGATCGCCATCCGGACCGGTACGTCGAGATCCGGATCATCGCCCTTCCGGGCGAGGAGCCGTTGCCGGAGCCGGTCACCGAGTCGTCCAGCCGTCCGATCACCGAACAGGCCAAGCGCTGATCAGTCAGGGATGAGGTACGAGGGATGAGGTACGAGGGATGAGGTACGAGGTACGAGGTACGAGGTACGAGGCATGAGGCATGAGGTACGAGGCATGAGGTACGAGGCATGAGATACGAGTGCGCGGAGCGCCCACTCATCCCTCATCCCTCATGCCTCGTACCTACCCGGGCAAAGTGAAGCAGAACGTGCTGCCCTCGCCCAGGGTCGATTCGACGGTCAGCTCGCCGCCGTGCGTCTCGATGAGGCGCTTGGCGAGATAGAGCCCGTAGCCGGGGCCGCCGCCGCGCTGCTTGTCGAGCTTGCTCATGCCGCCGAGCTCGAAGACCTGCGGCGCGTAGCGCGGGTCGATGCCGATGCCGTTGTCGCGGACGCAGATGCGCGCGCCGGCGCCGTCGTTGCTGCAGTCGATGGCGATCAGCCGCTCCCCCTTCGCCCGATCGTTGAAGAAGAGGGCGTTGGAAAGGATGGCGCCGATGGCCTCGCGGATCTTCTCCGGGTCGACGTTGACCACCGGGAGATCGGTCGGGACGTCGACGCGCACGCCGCCTTCCTCGATCTGGAAGTTGTACTTGAGGATGACTTCCTCGATGACTTCGCGGAGAGGCGTGGGCTTGCGCGCGGTGGGGCGTGCCAGGAGCTTGACCATATGCGACATCTCGTCGAGCACGCGCTTCATGTACTGCGCGCTCGAGCGGATGCGGCGCAGAAAGTCCTGCCCCTCTTCATCCAGCTTGTCCAGGTAATCGCTCAGCAGCAGGTCACTGAAACCGTCGACGGCGAAGATCGGCGACTTCAGATCGTGTGACAGAACGCTGAAAAAGCGGACCAGCTCCTCGTGGGTGACGGGCCTTTCAGCCGCGGGGGTCTGCTCCAGTGCTTCGATGCGGCACCTCCAAAGGGGCGCACCGGTGCAACGGGCGGACCAGTTGCGGGAGGGCGCAGGCAGCAGGGGGCAGGGCGGAGGAGAAAACCCCCGTCGCTCCTGCCCCCTGCGCGCTGCTGCCTGCGCCCTAGACGGCTTTCCGGAACGCGGCGATCTGCCCCTCACCGAGGATCTCGCCGGCGCCGGAGGCGTCGATTACCAGCGCCGTCTTCGGGGGGATGCCGAGACCGAGATCCACGTCGGGCACGGACATGAGCCGGCGCAGGTCGGCGTCGTTCTGCGGGTCGAAGCCGGTGTCGACAGCCGTCCTGGTCAGCCAGCCCAGGCCGGGCAGCGCGCCGCCGGCCCGCATGTCGCGCGCCTGCGAGCCGAAGCAGGACGCGGCCGCGCCGATGGCGGCGATCACCGCTCCGTGCGCCGCGGCGTCGCGCAGCGCCAGGTCGGTCGGCGACTCGCGGATCGTCTCGAGCAGGCTGTTCGTGACGCCGCCGCCGAGGTAGATCATGCCGGCGTTCATGATCGCGTTGAGACTCTTCTGCCGGCGATTGTCGCGCCCGCGATAGATGGGGAGGTTCACCACCTCCACGCCGGGATCGAGTCCGCGGAAATAGGTGCCGAGGTGCTGCGCGTATTCGGCCGATCCGGAGGCGGTCGGGATGAACGCGATCGTGCGGCGGTCGGGCGGCATCTTCGACAGCAGGAACTGGTCGATCTCGCGCGTGTCACCAAACGAAAACTCTCCGCCACCGATGAGGACGAGCGTTTCGACGGGGACGGCGAGGCGCAGCGCGAGCTTCATCGGCGCATCCTACAATGCAGTCATGGCCAAGGTGGCGATCGTGACGGGTGGGACGTCGGGGCTGGGAGAAGCGATCGCGGAGCTCCTCCGCGACCGCGGCATGCAGGTGGTGACGGTCTCCCGGCGCGACGCGGCCGACGTCACCGGTAACGCCGCGCACGAAGACACCGTCCTCCGCGCCGTCAGCCACGCCGAGTCCCTCGGCGACATCACTCTGCTCGTCAACTGCGCCGGCGTGGGCGTGTTCGGCGCCGCCGGCTCGTACGTGGAGGAAGACGTGCGCCAGGTCCTCGACGCGAACCTCGTCGCCACCATCCTCTTCTGCGACGAGCTCTTCCCGCGCTTCACGCGCGACGGCGGCACGATCGTGAACATCCTCTCCACCGCCGCCCTGCAGCCCAAGGTAAACGAGAGCGTCTACTGCGCCGCCAAGTGGGGCGCGCGCGGCTACACCGAGGTGCTGAAGGCCGAGGCGAAGGGAACGCAGGCGCGCGTCATCTCCGTCGCACCGGGCGGCATGCACACGCCGTTCTGGGAACAGGCGCGCGAAGGGTTCATGGATCCGAAGGCCATCGCCCGCGTGATCGTCGACGCGCTCGATGCGCCGGTGAACGTCAACTCGATCGTGATCGAGCGATGAGTCGCTGTCATCCCGAGCGTGAGTCGAGGGACCTGGGAGGGTGG
>DASVSV010000221.1:0-1833 GCA_036387915.1 Thermoanaerobaculia bacterium | reverse complement strand
GCTGGATGTCGAAGTCGCGCGAGTAGAGGCCCCGCGTCACGTCGACGTCGCCCGTCAGCGCGGCGCGCTCGAGATCGCCGGACAGCAGCAGCGTGAAGTTCCCCTCGATGGTCACGCCCTCGTACGCCCGCAACGCCACCTCGGTGCCCTGCAGGGTGATGCGCGCCCGAGTCGGCTTCATCCCTTCGAGCGCGATGAAGCCGCCGGCCACGACCTGTCCGCCGCCGACCGTTGCCCGCAGCGATTCGATCTCGATGCGATCCGTGTAGAAGCGCAGGCGTCCGTTGATCTCGTCGACGAGCTGCGGCAGTCCGCGCAGCTCCGCGTCGATCAGCTCCGCGGTGCCGACCGCGGTCGGCGCGCTCATCGTGCCGCCGAGGCTCAGCTCGACGTCCATGTGCCCGTCGGCGCGAAGGTCCGGCGCGAACAGTTGCAGCAGCGCCGCTTCCACGCGGCCGCGCACGTCGACGTCGACGCGTTTGGCACCGGTGATCTCCGCGAAGCCGGTCACGGCGAAGACCGACTCGGCGCTGCGCAGCGCAACGGCGTCGAGCTCGACGCGCCCGTTGCGCAGCGTGATGCGAAGCGGCTCCGGCGCGGTGAACTCGTGGTCCGCGATCTTCAGGTTGAGCGTCGGCACGGACGCCTCGACGACGAGCGCTTCGATCGGAGAGAGCCGTCCGCCGAGCTTCAGGTCGAGCACGAGATTGCCGGACGCCGGAATCGACGACGTCATCGGCGAGATGGCCATGGCGCGTGCGATGTCGTGCACGGTCACGCGCACCAGACCGTCGACGGCCATGTTCTCGCCCATCGCGCCCTCGCCCTCAATGGTGACGATGTCGGCGATCGAGCCGCGCACGATCAGGCGTCCGTTGCGGATAGCGAGATAGAGCGACGGCGGCGCCGAGCCTTCCGGCAGCGTCAGTCCCTTCAACGTCGCGTCCTCGAGCCGCGCTTCGACGACGAGCTCCGGCTGGTCGAACGTGCCGGCGCCGGTGGAGTTGAGCACGATGTTGCCGCCGAACAGGTCGCTGAGGCCGGCCAGGATTTTCAGCCGCGACGGATTGATCGAGCTGGAGGCGATCGTGTAGCTGAACTGCTTCGTGTTGAGGTTGACCTCGGCCTCGCCGCGGATCTCGCCGGCCGGCGCCTGCACCAGCACGTTCGTCGCGCGCATGCGCCCTTCGGTGAACGCGATGTCGGCCGAGGCGAGGTCGATCGGCTCGTCCATGATCGTGCCGTTGCGCACCGTCACGCTGCCGCTGCCCTCGAGCGCTTCCTTGCGCCCCGCGAGCTTCAATGTGCCGGTGAGATCGCCCGTGACGGGGATGTCGGCAAAGTCGAGGAACGCGGCGATGTCGCGCACCGGGAAGTTCGTCGCCGCGATGGCGAGGTCGAACGCGACGTTGCCGTCGCCGGGCAGCCAGTTGATCGTGCCGTTCAGCACGAGCGTCGCGTTGGCGCGCCTGATGGTCGTGTTGACGAACGTCGCCCGGCCGTTGTCCGGTGTGCCGGCGATGACCATCTTGCCGGTGGCCAGTCCCTCGCCGATTTTCAGGTCGAGGCCGACGGCGTCGATGGCCCGCTGTGCCGGATAGCCGTTCGCCTCGACGGCGATGTCGAAGCGCGGACCGGGTCCTCTTTCGGGGAAGACGATGTTGCCCGTCAGCACGAGGCGTCCGCCCGCGTCGACGAATACACCGCGATCGAACGTCAGCGTGGAGGTCGTGCCGTCGTAACGCAGGTCGATGTCGGAGTCGCCGAGGAGCACTTCGTTGTAGCGCGTGCCGGTGCCGACGATCTTTGCCGCGACTTTCGGCTTCTCGATCG
>DASVSV010000220.1:0-3541 GCA_036387915.1 Thermoanaerobaculia bacterium | reverse complement strand
GGGCGGGCTGAAGCCACGCCCTACGTGTCGGCGACGCGGCGGACTTCTTCCGCGAGCACGGCCGGGTCGACCGGCTTGGCGAGCCAGCGCTGGAAGCCGCACGCCAGTGCGCGGTCTCGTTCGGCATTGCTCGCGTACGCGGTGAGGGCGATGGCGCGGATGTCGTTCTGCGACTCGCGGATGCGGCTCATCATCGCGCAGCCGTCCTCGCCGGGGAGGCCGATGTCGCTGACCAGGACGTCGAACTCTCCCGCCGTCAGTGCGTCGTAAGCCTCGCTGGCAATGGCGGCGGAGGTCACCTTCGCGCCGAAGCGTCGCAGCGCGATCTCGAGCATCTTGCGCGTGGCCGGATCGTCCTCGACGACCAGCAGCGACAGACCGTCGAGCGGCAGCGGCGCCGATTCTTCGCGCGGGGCGCGTGCGTCGTCGCGTACGTCGGCGGACATCGGCAGCGTGACGGTGAACTCCGCCCCCTGACCGCGGCCGGCGCTGGCGGCGGTGAGGGTGCCGCCGTGCAGCTCGACGAGATTGCGCGCGATCGAGAGGCCCAGCCCGAGGCCGCCGTACTTGCGGCTCGCGCCGGTGTCGCCCTGGCGGAAGCGGTCGAAGATCACCGGCAGCAGCCCGGCGTCGATTCCTTCGCCCTGGTCGCGCACGACCACACGCGCGCTGTCGGGCTCGCGCAGCACCTCGACGGTCACGCGGCTGTGACGCGGCGTGAACTTCACCGCGTTGGAGACGAGGTTCCAGAACACCTGGCGCAGCCGCTCGGTGTCGCCGTAGAGGCGCACGTCGTCGCGGCGCGGCACCACGATCTCGATTTCTTTTGCGTCGGCCGCGGGGCGCACCGTGTCGATCGCGGCGTCGACCGCGTCGGCCAGTCGCAAGGGCTCGAGCGTGAGCTGCATTTTGCCTGAGACGATGCGGGAGACGTCGAGCAGGTCGTCGATGAGATGCGCCTGCGCGCGCGTGGCCTGCACGATGGCGTCGGCCGCGGTGCGCGAGGACGTCGCGTCGAGGGCGCCGCTCTGGAGCATCGACGCCCAGCCGAGCATGGCCGTCATCGGCGTGCGCAGCTCGTGAGAAAGCATCGCCAGAAAATCGTCTTTGGCGCGATTGGCCTGCTGCAGCTCGCGGAAGAGACGCGCGTTGTCGATGGCCATCCCGGCGCGGCGTCCGAGGTCTTCCGCGAGCTGCAGGTCCTCGGGCGCGAACTTGCGAGGCGACTCCGAAAGCGCGAACGACAGCGCGCCGAGGGTCCGTCCGCGCGCGGTGAGCGGCACGACCATGCCGGTGTGAAAGGAGAGCGCCCGCAGCATGGCCAGATGCTCCTCGCTCTGCGCGTACGTCTCGAGGAGGGTTCCATCGACGTCGAAGGTCTGCGAGAGGCCGGTGCGGATCGTGTGCGGCGGTCCGATCGGCGTGTCGGCCGGCGTGGGATAGCGGCGTTCCATCTCGACGCAGAGCGCGATCTTTTCCCGGTCGGAATGCTCCACGACGAGGCGCTCGATGGCGCCGTTCGTCTCGGCGATGTCGATGAAGCACCAGTCGGCGAAACGCGGGACGGCCGCGGCGGCGATCGAGGCCAGGGTCTGGTCGTAGTCGAGCGACGAGCCGAGGACCGCGGTGACGTCGGCCAGGAACTCGAGCCGCGAGACGAGGGCCGCCCGCTCGCGCTCCGTGCGGCGCTGCTCGGAGACGTCGCGCTGCGTGCCCCAGGCGCGCATCACCCGGCCGCGGTCGATGACGGCCACGAGGTTGTTGACGAAGTCTTTCTCGTTGCCGTCGCGGTCGACCTCGCGCGACTCGACGCCGAGCAGGCGGTAGCCGCTGGCGATGAACGCGCGCAGGTATTCGACGTTCTCCGGGTTGTCGCGCACGAGCAGGTCGCCGAGGCGCGCGCCGACGAGGTCCGCGCTCGATGTGAAGCCGTACATCTGCGCCATGAGGTCGTTGCACTCGGCGAGGTAGCCGTGCTCGTAGAAAAGATCGATCTGCGCGTCGGCGTCGAGGTCGACCGGCACCGGCTGGTCGAGCTCGAACCGCCAGATGGCTTCACTGCTGTTGGCGACGAAGGCGCGGTAGCGCTCTTCGCTCTCGCGCAGCGCGCGCTCGGCCGCGTCGCGCGCGTCGAGCTCGCCGGTGCTTTGGGTCATGTCCGCGATTCTACGAGGATTCGTTCCGTCTCTTCGTCCTTCTCCTGCCAGATTTCCTCTACCCACCCCTTGAATCGCTCCCGCGCCGGCCCGGCCTCCGTGATCGCGGGGTCGATGAGCTCGTTGGGGATCCTGATGCGGCGGGCGTGCACGCGGATCCATTCGACCCGGTTGCAGGCGAAGTCCCAGATGGTCACGTCGCGGTGCGGATAGACGATGGTCACGTCGAGCACGGCGTCGAGCTGCTCGCCGAGGGAGGCCACCACGAAGCCGATGCCGCCGGCGCGGGGGCGGAGGAGATGGCGATACGGCGACTGCTGATTCTCGTGTTTCTCGCGGGTGAAGCGCGTCCCTTCGACGAAGTTGAGGATCGAGACCGGGAGGTGGCGATAGCGCTCGCACGCTTTGCGTGTCGTCTCCAGATCGCGGCCGCGCTTCTCCGGATGCTGCTCGAGGTACTCCGGCGTGTAGCGGCGCATGAACGGGAACTCGAGCGCCCACGCGGCCTGCCCGACGATCGGGAACCAGACCAGCGTCTGCTTGAGAAAGAAGCGGACGAACGGCGTGCGCCCGCGCACGGCGCGCAGCACGGCGAAGATGTCGACCCAGGAGATGTGGTTGCTGATGATCAGGTAGTGGGCGTCGCGGCGCAGGTCGTCGAAGCCTTCGATGCGCCATTCGGTGGAGAGCAGCGCGTCGAACATCGCGTCGTTGCACTGCACCCAGCGCTCGCCCAGCCAGGCCAGTCCCACGATGACGTTGTGGCGCGCGCGCCCGAAGGTCAACAGCTTGACCAGTCCGCCGAGGAACACCAGCGTGCCCCAGAAAGCCAGGTTGAGGGGGAGGAGGACGGCCAGGAGAAGCGCGCGCGGCACGAGGCGAAGTCTACAATCGGCCGCGGTGCTGCCCCCTCTCGAAAACGACCCGCGCTTCCACGACGCGCTGCGCCACTTCGCCGACGGCGACTGGCTGGAGGCGAGCGACCTGTTCGAGGAGCTCTTCTTCGAGGCCGTGCGCGACGAGGTGCCGCTGGTGCGCGCGCTGCTGCAGGTCAGCACGGGCATGCACCACATCGGACGCGGCCAGCGGAGGGCGGCGGTGGAGCGGCTGGAGGAAGGGCTGCGCGTCATCGACACGATCACGAACGCGCGCGGCGTGGATCTCGACGCGCTGCGCGCGCAGGTGAGGGCGGCCATCGCGGCGGTGCGGCGGTGAGGCCGCGCCACAACGCACACACGTCCGTCTCGCGAGGGACGTGAAAACGTAGGGCGTGGCTTCAGCCCGCCCCCCCGGGGGCGGGCGGGCGCGTGTGACGTTGATCGCCCGCCCCCCGGGGGTGGGCGGGCGCGTGTGAGTTGATCGCGCACCCGGGGGGGCGGGCAACT
>DASVSV010000219.1:0-2182 GCA_036387915.1 Thermoanaerobaculia bacterium | reverse complement strand
CGTTGTGCGCGTAAGGCACCCGAATACGAAAGCGGCGGCTAAGGCCGCCCGCACTCCATACGCGCTCCACTAGACCTTTTCCAGCGGATACACCTTCACGTTGACCTCGCGTGCGTAGTGGCGGAGGTCGGCGCCTTCGGCGCGGCGGATGCCTGCTGCCCAGACCAGCGTCTCGTCCAGCGCCAGCACTTCCGCGCGCTGGACCGGGTACGGCTGGTGATGCACGCGGGCGCGGTGCAACTGGCGCTGCTCGTCCTGTGAATAGAGGATGTAGCGCTCGACGAGAAAATGCTCCAGCGTGCCCGGAGCGGCCGGTGCGAACGAGCCTTCCACGGGGCGATAGCGGATGTGCGCGTTCGCCGGCATCGTGCCCCGGGCGTCGGTGCGGCGCGAGTCGAAGTCGATCTCCGGCAGCGCGCCCGGTCCGACACGCAGATCCATGGCCGCCTCGAAGTACGGCAGCTTGTACGTCGCGCGCGCCGCGGCCACCGCGATCATGCTCGAGGCGTCGAGGCTGAAGAACCAGACCCCGGGATCGCGTCCCTCGACATGCACGTACGTGCGCACGTTGACCTCGTGAAAGCTCGAGATCCACGGCAGCGGCGGCGTGAGGATCGGCCGTACGCCGGTCAGCGTGAACGGGATCAGGCCGACGTACGCCTTCCCCTCGAACGTGTCCAGCGTCAGCCGCGGCGGCAGCAGCGACTGCAGGTCCGCGGCGGGCACTTCCCAATGCAGGAAGAGCAGGTGGTGCCAGTTCTGATGCAGCAAGACCTGCTGGTCGGGCTCCAGCGTCGGCGTGATGCGGTCGATGGCGTCGTGGCGGCGCACGCTATTCGAAGAGCTCGTACTCGGCGACCGGGAGCTCCATCGGCTCAATCCAGCGCCAGGTCTCGAAGACGTAGAGGTCGAAGAGGAGCAGGAACACTTCGCGCGACATCCGCCAGCGCGCCTGCAGCCCGTCCTTGAGGCCGCGCTTCGATTCCTTGGTCACGTGGCCGAGGCCCGTGATGACGGTCTGCTCCTGACGGTAGCCGGCGCGGGCGCAGAAACAGTTCAGCGCCGCCTCGATCTTGTAGTGCGACTGGTACTGCACCGGCACCGTCTCGAAGACGGCGCGCCGCATGACCCGGATGCCGGAGAGCACCGGTCCGCATTTCAGTTTGAGGTGCAGGTAGTTCTTCACGTCGCCGCGGTCGCGGACGCCGATGTTCATGTCGCAGTGGCCGTCCAGCACCGGCCGGATCAGCGACTGAATCGTCTCCTCGGTGATGTTGTACATGTCGCCGTCGCAGAAGAAGAGGGTGTCGTTGCTGGCGTTGGCGACGCCGACGGCCATGGCGAAGCCCTTGCCGTGGTTCTCCTTGAGGGCGATGGTGCGGACACCTTCGACGCCGCGGGCGATCTCGACGGTCGCGTCTTCCGAGCCGTCGCTGACGACGATGACCTCGTCGATGAGCGGACTGCGGGTGAGCGCGCCGAGGACTTCCGCGATCGTTTTCTCCTCGTTGTATGCCGCGACAATTGCGGTCGTCCTCAATGGCTTCTCCTCGAGCTGCGGGCGTTTCCGGGGATTTCAGTGCAACCAGTGGACCACGGCGGATTCTACTTCAGGCGAGCTGACACGTCCTTTGCACACTTCCGCGGCGTCATGAAGAAAACACTTTCCCTCGGCGGCCTGCTCGCCGCGATCTGCCTCGCCGCCACCCTGGCCCTGCTGCTCTCGGGCTGCGCGGCCCTCGGGCGCGCGCTGAACATCGAGAACCCGCGCTACTCGATCCGCGACATCCGTCCGCGCGTCGACATCGCCCTGCCGCTCTCGGCGTCCTCGATCGACATCGACTTTGCGCTGGAAGTGGACAATCCCAACTCGGTGGGCCTGAGCCTCAGCCAACTCGACTTCAACCTGCTCATCAACGACACCCGCGTGCTCGACAGCGTCAGCCGCGACCAGTTCCGCATCCCCGCGAACGGCGTCGGGCAGGTCAACCTGCAGACCCGCATCGGATACCAGAACATCCGTACGTTGTGGAACGAGGTCGTCGACATCGTCCGCGGCCAGCGCGCCCGCTACGAGTTGCGCGGCACCGCTCATTACGACACCCCGGTGGGACGGTTGCAGTTCCCGGTCACGGTCTACTCGACGCGGTAGCTAAACGTAGGGCGTGGCTTCAGCCCGCCC
>DASVSV010000218.1:0-10409 GCA_036387915.1 Thermoanaerobaculia bacterium | reverse complement strand
CGCGACGCCCCTCGGAACCTTTTCACAAATGGCCGCGTCCAATGGCAGAGAAACCGGGGAAATGAAACACCTGAGCGATCAGGACCTGATGCGAATCGTTCAGGCGGGTGACTACTCCCCGGCGTCCGAGATCTACGACCGCTACAGCGGCAGGATCTACAACTTCGCGTTCCGGTTCCTCAAGAATGCCGAAGCTGCCGAGGATGCGGTCCAGGAAGTCTTTGTCAAGATGATGAGGCATGCGAACCAGTTCCACGGAGACGCCAAACTCTCCACGTGGCTTTTTTCGATCACGGCGAACTGGTGTCGCGACTATTTGAGAAAAGCCGACAACAAAGCGAAGGAAAGCGACGACGTGCTGGTGCAGTTGCCGGCGTCGAGCGAGCTCTCGCCGGACCGCTCGCTGGAGCAGCGGGAGAACGAGCAGCTCGTCCGCAAGGCGCTGGCCCTGCTCACCGCCGAACAGCGCGAGGCAATCCTGCTGTCGCGGTACCAGGGACTGTCGTACGCCGAGATCGCACAGATCGCCGGCTGCTCCGAGGGCGCGGTCAAGACCCGCGTCTTCAGGGCCATGGAAACGCTGAAAAAAGCGCTCGCCGGTGAGGCGCGCGGAGGGACCCGATGTCTGAATGTAGTGCAGTAAGCGAACGGATGCCGCTGCTCCTGACCGAGTCGCTCGACGCGACGCGGCGCGAGACCACGCATCAGCACATCGAAAGCTGCGAGGTCTGCAGCGAAGAGTGGAGCGCGTACAAGGAAACGTGGGCCGTCATGGGCGACCTCCCCGAGGTCGAAGTGCCGGCGCGCGTGAAAGCGAGCTTCCTCAACCGGATCGGTGTCGCGCAACCCCTGCCGCAGGCAACCGAGTTGCCGAAGAACGTCGTCCCCTTTCAGAAACGCGCCGCGTTCAAGTGGATCGCGCAGGCGGCCGCGGTGACGTTGCTGGTCGGCGGCGGCTACTTTGCGGGCAACCGCACCGGCGCCGCTGTCGAGCCGATGTCCACGCCGGCGACGGTCGCGCGCGTCGGTGCATATCAGAACGTCTCGAACAAATCGCTGTCGCTCTCCGAGACCCGGGTCATGGACGCCAATGCGCTCAACCCGGAGTTCGAAGGACGACCGAACATTTCCAACGTCCAGTTCCTCGACGCCGACGCCTCGGACGACCAGATCGCGGTGTCGTTCGACGTCACCTCGCGCTGGACCGTCAACGGCAACCCGCGCGAGAAGAGCATGGTCCGGCTGCTGTCCTACATGCTCGAGAACGACCAGGCCATGACCCCGCGCTCGAACGCGCTGGAGTGGGTGCGCCAGACGTACTCCGACCCCGCCTACGCCGATCCGGAGATCGCCAACTCGCTCGCCAAAGTGCTGCGCAACGACGCGCACGAGGGCGTGCGCATCCGCGCCATCGAAACGCTTTCCGCGCTGCCGCCACAGATGACGGTGCAGACGCGCGACGCGCTCATCGACGCGCTCAAGAGCGACCCCAATCCGGCCGTGCGCATCAAGGCCGTCGAGGCGCTGGCGAACATGACCCGCGGCGGCACCACCCTCGACCCGAGCATGGTCGACACGCTGCGCCAGAAAGCTTCGCAGGATGACGAGAACCTCTACGTCCGCGTCAAAGCGGCGGAAGCACTGAGCAACATCAAACCGTAATGAAGACCCGCGTTCTCGCTGCAGCGATCGTCCTTTTTACCTGCGCGTCGGCAGCCACGGCCGCGGTGTCGAGGACGTTCAACTCGGAGCAGCAGTTCACCCTCCTGGCCAACGGCACGCTCTTTCTCGAGAACCCGTCCGGCGACGTCGTGATCCACGCCAAGGACACGCCGAACATCGAGGGGATGCTCTACAAGCGCATCGACGGCAAGGACAAGGAAGCGCTCGAGGAAGGGAACCTCTTCACGAAGCTGATCATCGGTGGCGACGAGCGGGTGCGCAGCCTGCGCATGGCCATCCCCGACGGCGCCTCGCGCGAGTGGAAGGCGTCGACGGCGTGGCACATCCGCATGCCGCGCACGGCCACCATCAGCGTGCTGACCAGGGCCGGCCAGATCCAGATCTCCGGCATGCGCGGCACCGTGCACGTGCGCAATTTCAACGGCAATGTCGTCGTGGACGACCACGTCGGGCCGGCGAAGATCGACAGCGTCAACGGCTCGATCTTCTATCTGTCGCCCGCGGTGCGCGCGAACGTGGTGCTGGCCAGCGTCAACGGCGACGTCACCGCTACCGTGCCGCAGGGCGCCGGCTTCCGCTGGATCGCCGACACGGTGCGCGGCGACATCCGCACGCACTTTGCGGCGCGCGGCACGTTCATCGGCAACACTTTCAACGGCAGCGTCAACGCTCCGGGCGGACCGACGCTGCGCACCACGTCGCTGATGGGGAACATCTCCGTCTTCGCGCACAAAGTGCCGGTGCGGCAGGCGCAGTCGGTGCGCCGCACCGCACCGACTCCGATGCCGGTCAGGACGCAGCAGGCCTCCACGCAGGTCGTGCGCGGACTCTTCAAGTACGCCACCAGCCTCGGCGACGTCCGCGTGCAGCAGGTCCTCGGCGACGTCGACATCTTCACCGGCGCGGGCGAGGTGCAACTGGGCGCGGTGAGCGGCTCGCTGACGGTCCGCTCCAGCGGCGGCCCGATGCAGTTCGGCGAGATCAACGGCCCGATCAAAGCCAAGACGCGCGCCGGCGACATCCTCGTCGACTCCGCACGCCGCGGCGGCGAGATCGAGACGCAGGGCGGCACGATCCGGCTGCTCTACACCAGCGGGCCGACGCGGCTCGTCTCCGGCGGCGGCGACATCATCGTCCGCCAGGCTGCCTCCTCGGTGAACGCGATCACCGACTCCGGCGACATCTCAATCGCCATGGACCCGGTGGCGAAGTCGCAGAGGATCGACGCGAAGACGGCCAAGGGCAACGTGGTGCTGAACGTCACCCCGAATTTCGGCGCCGACATCGACGCCACCATCGTCACCTCGGATCCGGACGCGGACACGATCCTCTCCGACATCCCCGGCCTCTCCATCAGCCGCGAGCAGGTGGGCGGCCGCACGCGCGTACGCGCCACCGGAAAGCTCAACGGCGGCGGCGAGAAGATCGTGCTGCAGGCCACCGACGGCGACATCCGGATCTCCACCGGCCCGGTCGCGCCGACGGTCGTCACGCGGCGCTGATGGCGCGCGGCTGGCACCCTTCTGGATTCAGGCCTCGGACGTGTACTAGCATTCGCGCCCTGACCTAGGAGGTTTACGAGTGAAGTCAATTCTCACCGGTGTCCTGCTCCTCACGCTCGCGGCCTGTTCGCAGACGAACAGCGGCGACGCGGGCACGCAGACGGACACCGCACCCACCGCAACGACCGCATCCGACAACGCGCAGGCCACGCCGCCCGCGTCCGCGTCGACCGAACCGCAGGAGAAACCGATGAGCGCCTACGAGAACAAGATCGTCGAGCTGCACACCACCGCCGGCCAGATCAATCTCCGCTTCTTCCCGGACATCGCTCCGAACCACGTGAAGAACTTCATCGACCTGTCGGAGCAGGGCTTCTACAACGGCACCAAGTTCCATCGCGTCATCCCCGGCTTCGTCATCCAGGGCGGCGATCCGAACACGGTCTCCGGCAACCCGGCCACGTGGGGCACCGGCGGCTCGCCGAAGAACGTCAAGGCCGAGTTCAGCCCGCGCCCGCACAAGCGCGGCATCCTCTCGATGGCCCGCTCGGGCCATCCGGACAGCGCCTCGTCGCAGTTCTTCATCTGCGTCGCCGACGTGCAGTCGCTCGACAACGCCTACACCGTCTTTGGTGAGGTCACGCAGGGGATGGACGTGGTCGACACCATCGTCAACGCGCCGAGGCTTCCCGGCGACCGCCCGGAGAACCCGACCACGATCACCAAGGCCGTGGTGCGCGACGCGACCGACGCGGAGAAGCAGTAGCCAGCCTCACAGTCGCAGAGTCTCACAGTCTCACAGTGGCTTGCGATGTGCCTGTGAGGCTGTGAGCCTGTGAGCCTATGAGCCTTCCCAGCGAAGCCGCCCCCTACCTCGACGACTGGCTCGGTCCGCACTGGACCGCGCAGCCGCTGGCCGGCGACGCGTCGGTGCGCGCCTACTACCGCGTCACCGCGGCAGACGGGCGGACGTACATGCTGGCCTGGTATCCGGAAGAGGTGCGGCCGCAGCTCCAGCGTTTCGTCAGCGCGACCGAGTCCGTGGCGCCGTACGCCCCCGTGCCGGAGATGCTGCAGCACTGCGACGTGGCGGTGCTGCAGTACGACGCCGGCGATCGCACCCTCTTCGCCGTCCTGCACGAAGATCGTGAGGAAGGGCTGCGGCTCTATCGCGCGGCGATCGACCTGCTGGCGAAGTTCCAGCAGGCGCCCGACCGCGGCCTCAACGCCGCCTTCAACGCCGGCTTTTTCTACGGCGAGCTGGAGATGGCCCGCGAGTTCTACGTCGAGCAGCTCATGCAGGCCGACGTCTCGCCCATCGCACCGATCCTGAGAACGCTGTGCGAGAACGTCGCGCGACATCCGTACCGGTTATGTCATCGCGATTTTCACGGCCAGAATCTGCACGTACAAAATGACACGCTATATCTGATCGATTATCAGGATCTGAGAATGGGTCCTGACACGTACGACCTGGCCTCGCTCCTCCGCGACCGCGGCGTGGCCCGCATCATCGGCGACGACGCGGAGCTGGAGCTGCTCGAGCACTACACCAGCGCGGCCGGGCTCGAGGGCGACGTCCGCCACCGCTACTTCGAGACGCTCCTGCAGCGCTCCATCAAGATCCTGGGCACGTTCTCCAAGCAGCCCATCACCCGCGGGCGGATGCACTATCTCGATTTCATCCCGGCCACGCTGGAGAGCATCGTGCGCTGCCTCGAGGAGCTGCCGGGGTACGCGGTCCTTCGCGATATCTTCCCGCTCACCTTCGCGCTCGACGCGGCGCGAAAGCGCGCACGAGAATTGAACACATAGGGCGGGGTTTCAGCCCGTCCCAAAGGATTACTGAATGGCAAAGCATAAGATCACCCTGCTTCCCGGCGACGGCATCGGCCCCGAAGTGACGGCCGCGGTCGTCCAGATCATCGAGTGCTCCGGCGTGGACGTGGAGTGGGAGAAGTATTTCGTCGGCGCGGAAGCGATCTCCCGTTTCGGCGATCCTCTGCCGCAGGACGTGCTCGACTCGATCCTGAAGAACAAGGTCGCGCTGAAGGGCCCCGTGACGACGCCCGTCGGGACCGGCTTCGCCTCGATCAACGTTCGCCTGCGCAAGACGCTCGACCTCTACGCGAACCTCCGCCCGGTGATGTCGAACCCCAGCATCGTCACCCGCTACGAGGACGTCGACCTGATCGTCGTCCGCGAGAACACCGAGAGCCTTTACGCGGGACTGGAGCACGAGGTCGTCCCGGGCGTGGTCGAGTCACTGAAGATCATCACGGAGAAAGCTTCCACCCGCATTGCCAGGTTCGCCTTCGAGTACGCCCGCACCCACGGCCGCAAGCGCGTCACGGCGGTGCACAAGGCCAACATCATGAAGCTGTCGGACGGCCTGTTTCTGCAGTGCTTCCGCAACGTCTCCAAGGACTATCCGAACATCGAGGCGGACGACAGGATCGTCGACAACCTCTGCATGCAGCTCGTGCAGAACCCGAATCAGTTCGACGTCCTGCTGCTGGAGAACCTCTACGGCGACATCGTCTCCGATCTCACCGCGGGCCTCGTCGGCGGCCTCGGCGTCGTCGCCGGCGCGAACATCGGCGAGAACGGCGCGGTCTTCGAGGCCGTGCACGGCAGCGCGCCCGACATCGCCGGCCAGAACAAAGCCAATCCGCTGGCGCTGCTCAAGTCGGCCATCCTGATGCTGGAGCACATCGGCGAGAACGGCTCCGCCAAACGCATCGAAGACGCGATCGTCAAAGTCCTCGATATGGGTCCCGAGCACCGCACCCGCGACATCGGCGGCGAAGGGACGACCATGGACTTCACCGCCGCGATCTGCGGCATCCTGAGAAAGGGCACGCGCGCCGACGACTGACACGACGAGCGGTGTCAGCGACGAGAGATGAACGATGAGCGATGAGCAGCAGCCGGACGGCGACGGCTCATCGCTCAGCTCTCATCTCGAAGAAGGCGTCGCGCTGTTCAACGAGCAGAAGTTCTGGCACGCGCATGAGGCGTGGGAGCGGCTCTGGCTCGTCGCCGCGGGCGACGAAAAGCGGTTCCTGCAAGGGCTGATTCAACTCGCCGCCGCGTATCACCACGTGCAGCGCGGCACGTTTCGCGGCGGCGTCCGGCTCTTTGACGCGGCCTTCCAGAAGCTTGGACCCTTTCCTGACGGCCACCGCGGTATTGATCGTGTGGAGGCCGTGGAGCGGGCGGCGGGGCATCGGGAGCGGATCGCGCGTGGCGAGCACATCGACGCGAACGAGCTGCCGAAACTCCGCTACAATTCGAGCCTCTTCACAGGCCCAACGGAATCTTCGCGACACCGAGGGTGAAATGCAGGAATTGGATCAACGGGATCGGGAGCTGCTGGGTGCTCTGCAGGGGGAGATTCCGCTCGTTTCCACGCCGTACGCGTTCATCGGACAGTCGCTGGACATGTCCGAGAAGGAAGTGATCAAGCGCACCGAGCGCCTCAAGCGCGAAGGGCTGGTGCGGCAGCTCGCCGCGTACTTTGACGCCCGCGCCCTCGGCTATCGTTCCTGCCTCGTCGCCGCACGCGTCTCACCGTCGCGCATCGACGAAGCGGCGGCCGCCATCAACGCCCATCCCGGCGTGACGCAGAACTATCGCCGCAACAACGACCTCAATCTCTGGTTCACGCTCTTCGTCGCGCCGCAGTCGAAGCTCGGGCTCGAAAAGACGATCGACGTCCTCGGCCGCGAGGCCGACTGTGAGACCGTCCGCGCCCTGCCGACGCTGAAGCTCTACAAGTCCAGCAACGCCGAGACGGAGAGTCACTCCGAGCACGCCAGCGACTACACGCCGCTCACGCCCGCGGAAATCGAATGCGTGCGCCTGCTGCAGCGCGACCTGCCGCTGCAGCCGCGTCCCTTCGACGTGCTCGCGCGCAACAGCGGCATCCCCGCCGACGAACTGCTCGCCACCGCGCGCACGCTGCAGAAGCGCGGACAGATCCGCCGCTTCACCGCCTCCGTCACCTCGCGCAAGCCCGGCTTCGTGGCCTCGGCCATGGGCGTCTGGGTCGTGCCGCAGGATTCCGTCGACGACTACGCGACGAAGCTCTCGCAGAACCGCGCCGTGTCGCACTGCTACCTCCGCCCCGTCTACGACGACTGGCCGTACAACGTCTACACGACCGTGCACGCGCGGTCGGTCGACGAGTGCGAGTCTGTGATCCAGGACCTCGCCATCGACACACACCTCTCCCAGAAGCAGGCCCTCTTCCCGACCAGGGAGTACAAGAAAGTGCGCGCGTCGTACTTTTCAGCGGAAGAGGTCGAGTGGGAAGACGGCCACGGGCTCCCCCTCGCCGCCGCCGCCGGCTGATTGCTCGCGTAGTGTTCGCGTTGGTTCAGGGCGATGACCCTACGACCGAGCTGTGACGCGTCACGCTTCGACGATCCGGAAGATCTCAGGCGCGTAGTAGATACGATTCCGCTGGCGCCCCGTCGCTTCGATGACCAATTTCGCTGCGAGGAGTTTCTCGATGATCTGCTGCGCCGAGCGATACGTGACGTCGAGCTTCTGCGCGAGCAGAGGGATCGAGACCGCGGGACTCTTGAACAGTTCGTCGATCGTGACGAGCAGGAGGCCCGAGGATCGTATCGATTTCATCTGTGCGCGATATTGGTCGCGCAGCGCATGCAGTCGCTGCGAGCGCGCGACGGCGTCGTTCGACTGCTCCTCGACGGCTTGCAGGAAGAAGCGAATCCACTCTTCCCATTCGCCGCGCTGGCTCACTGCCAGCAGCCGCTCGTAATACGTGGTGCGGTGCTTCTCGAAGAACGCGCTGAGATAGAGGAGTGGTTGCGGCAGAACACCATGAACGCTCATCAGCACGACGAGCAGCAGTCGTCCGAGTCTGCCGTTGCCATCGCGGAAGGGGTGGATAGCTTCGAACTGATAGTGAATCAGCGCGAGCCATACCGGGAAGGGGAACGTCGGCGGTTCGTGCAGGTAGAGCTCGAAGTCCGATAGCGCGGTCTCCATCGCTCCGGCCGGTGGCGGGACGTAGATGGCGTCGTCAAGCCGGGCACCGACCCTGCCGATCCAATTCTGAGAACGCCGAAACTCGCCAGGTGTCGCATCATCCGCGCGCGGCGCCTGCTCCATCAGTACGCGATGGACGTCTCGCAGGAAGCGAAGGCTGATCGGAAAGTCTTTCGCTCGTTCGAGCGCCATCTCCAACGCGGTGACATAGCTTGCGACTTCGCCGACGTCGGAGGTGTCGGGTGGTGGTGCAGCACCGGCAGCGTCGAAAAGGAAGAGATCGGAGAGAGAAGCCTGCGTTCCCTCGATGCGGCTCGAAAGGACAGCTTCCTTCCGGACGAAAGGGCTGATGAGCAGATGAGGATTGCCGAGAGTGCTCCCGATCCCGGCGAGATGCCCCAGCGCGCGCTCGGCCGCAGCCATGGCACGACTGAGATCCCAGTCCAGATTTAGCGTGGGGGGAAGCTTGTGAGGAAGGAATGCATCGTAGCCCTGTGGCGTGCGTAAAAGGGTACCGGCACGGGTGCTGATAAAGTCAGACGCCAGCATCGTTGTTTTACTTTCGTACAGCGACCATTCGCATTATTATACTTTTGCTGCGATACGTATCATAAGGATCATCGCAAAAGATTTTGACGCGCCTCCCGCCCGTCCCTCTCTGCGCACGCCCGGAACGTGGCATGAACATACGCCGGCCATGAAGAACAACTGGCCGGAGTTCGTGACGGACGTAGAGGAGTCAGGCCGCCGCGGGATTGCCGCGGCGGAGCTGACGGGATGGGAGACGGTGATCTTCGAGGTGGGCGACGCTCAGGACGACGGAGTCGGGTCCTCGGTCTTTTCGACCGCGGCGTTGGCGCCCTGAAAGCCGATCTTGGAGTGAGTGCCGTCGCAGAACGGCTTCATCGTCGAGCCGCCGCAGCGGCAGAGGGCGCGCTTGGTCAGGGGAACGTCGTTTCCTTCATGGTCGACCAGCGTGAAATCGCCTTCGACGACGTAGGGGCCATTGTTGCGGATGGTGATCTTCACGCTCATTGAAAGTTCCTCAGAAGACGGGGTTCTCGAATTTGTGGTCGAAGTTCCATTGGTATGTGTACCCGGGGAACTCGACCGGTACGGTGTAATGGAGCTCGACGCGGATGTGGTTCGGCGAGCGCTTCACGATTACGTTCGAGGTCTCCACGGGCAGCTCGAGCTGCTTGGCCTTGTAGAGGATGGCCTCGAGGATCTGCTTATCGCTGTGCTGTCCGGCCGACTTCGCCTCGTCATACGCCGTGTCGCGCAGCTCGGCGGCCTTGACCTTGATCGGAATCATGCGGAACGCGACCAGCCCCGCCACTGCCAGCAGGACCAGCCCGACCAGACATCCCAGACGACCTTCACCGCGCTGCCCGTTCCTCGACATGACGACCTCCATGGCGACTTCCCTGCCGACGTCTACGTTGCCGCGGAGATTAGCAGGTCACTCGATCCATTTGAAGAGACGGCGCTGCACCGCGGGCATCCTCGACGAACGGCGCGCCTGCGCGGAAGCCTCTCCGACGTTCAGCGCGTCCGACGACCAGAGAATCATCCGCGCCCGCCCGACCACCGCCGCCCGCGGCACCACGCCCCAGCTCCGGCTGTCGATCGAGTCGTCCCGGTTGTCGCCGAGGACGAAGTAACTGTCCGCCGGGATCACCTGCGACGGGATCGCCCCCGTCGTCGCCACGCGCAGCACGTACGGCTCCGGGAGCGTATGCCCCCCGACCCGCACACGCCCGAGGCGGCTGTCCACCAGGTCTCCCGGAACCCCGACCACCCGCTTCACGATCAACTCACCAGCCTGAACGGGTGACCGGAACACGATCACATGCCCCCGCTCGGGACGCGACCGCAGATACCGCGTCACCACAATCTGATCGCCGGCCTCGAGCGTAGGCGCCATCGACCGCGAAGGGATCGAATAAATGTGTACCGCCGCACGCGCCACCGCCGCCAGCGCGATGGCAACCGCCAACGGCTCGAGAATCGTGCGGACCCATGACTTCGTGCGAGGCATCCCGGCAGCCATACAACGAACGAGCCACGCCGAAAGTTCCGGCGAACGGGACTGTGGCGGCTCAGCGCCCGAGAACGACGTCGATGCCGGAAAGGAGAAGCTCAGTCTTTGCGCGCGAGAGCTTTCCGACTCTGTCTGTGAGCACTGTTTTGTCGAGCGTCACG
>DASVSV010000217.1:0-5388 GCA_036387915.1 Thermoanaerobaculia bacterium | reverse complement strand
CGGCGGGCTTCAGCGGCCCGCCGTTTTTCGTTTGTGAGCGCCGGCGTCCCCGCCGGCGCTTCCCGTTACCGCACCGTCCGGATCGAGAACCGGTAGCCGCGGCCCTTGTCGATGTCGTCCGGCTTCTGCAGCGGGTGGGCGTAGATGAACGTAAAGTAGACGTCCCAGTCGTTGAACGTGATGGCCGACTCGGTGCCGATGCCGGCGTCCACCACCAGGCGATCGCCGCTGGTGATGTCGCCCGGGTTATAGCCGGTCGCGCCGACGCCCACGTACCCGACGCCGTAGAGCGTGTTCCAGTGCAGCGGCCCGACTTTGTAGTCGCGGTTGCGGAAGATCGGGATGAACGCCTCGTTGGTCAGGTGGATCTCGTGCGTGCCGATCGAGCTGTCGTTCGAGGAGATCGAGCGCAGGGCCTCCCGGCCGCCGAGGCGGAACAGCTCACTCTGCGGAAGCGCGTAGCACTTCCAGGAGTCGAACATCTCGTTGTTCTCGACTTCGCCGTCGTTGTCGAGATCGGTGTCGGGGATGATCTCCCCCTCTTCGAACAGATCGCAGCGCGGATCGCGCCCCTCGGCCTTCTGCCGCGAGAGGAACGTGCCGACGTGCAGGCGCGTGAAGACGAAGGCAGTGTCGGTGAGGTCCCAGCGGCGCAGCGCCTCGGCCTCGAGCTTCGTGTACTTGTAATCGCCCGTCCAGACGGCGGCGGACTGCGTGATGGCCGCGGCCACGCCGAGCTTCTGCGGGCCTATGTCCCGGAACGCGGTCAGTACGGGCGTGATGCGGCCGCGCTGCTCGCCGACGATGGCGTTCATCCGCTCGTCGAAGGTCGTCCCGTACTGGTACCCCAGCTTCATGTAGATGTTGTTTTTCTTGTCGTCGGGGCGGGTGACGTCGCCGAAGGTCAGGCGATCGTTCTCCAGGAGAAAAAAGTACCGGTTGTTGTAATTCTTCGGCACGCCGACGAGGAGCAGCGCGCCGCGGACGCGCTCGAACTCCTGGTCGTCGTCCGAGCCGAGGTCGGGAAACTCGATCGAGTCGAAGACCGAGAGGCGATAGGTGTAGTTGCGCGCGTAGTACTTGTAGCGGAGAAACGTCGAGATATCGCCGTTGACGAACTCGTAGTCGATCTGGCTCTCGAACAGCACGTTCTTGATCAGTTTCCGCAGCCGCACGCTGGCCTCTCCCTCGGGGAGATAGAGGTTCACGCTCGGCAGGGATTCGCGGCGCTCATAAGAAGTGCTGGCGGCGTCGGAGAGCACTCCCGGCGCGCCGGAAGGCGGCGGGGGAGGCGGCGGGGTCTGTCCAAAAGCGAGAGTTGCGGACGTAAGAATTACCGCAAAGATTGCCGCTGCACGAGTTTTCGCCATCGCTGTGTTCATCCTTTATCGGGCCGGTCAAGCTTATACCGCCTAACTCAACCTATGGTAAAGTCAAGTAGTTGAAGTCTTTACGGAAACACTCCCTGCGGCGCTGGCACAGAGTTTGTAGCGGCGCGGCACTGTTAGGCGGACCAAGACCGTGAAGTCGTTTATGGAGGTGTTACTTGTTGCGTAGCAAACATCGGCTGCTTTTCCTGTTGTGCTTTTTGATCGTTGGCTCTGCGTCCCTGTACGCTCAGGACGCGACGGTGGAGATCAGCCGTGACGATCAGCTCCGGTTCTTCGCCCCGACCCACTCCGGGCAGACCGGTCTGTTCGAGACTGTGACGGCTGACACGCTGCGCCGGGGACAGTGGTCCTTCGGCGTCTATTTCAATGACTGGGACCTCACCGCGGGTGAGGCGCGCGAGTTCGCGCCGCCTTCCGCGCGCGAGTACCAGGACATGAGTTACGACCTGTATCGCCTCAGCGCGTCCGTGGGCGTCGGCCTGACGGATCGCTGGGAAGTCAGCGCGATGCTGCCCTACGACCGGATCGTCAGCAACGGCGGCGACCGCGCGGGCTTCATCAACGGCTTCCTGCATCAGGGCGAGTTCACTGAGAGCGGCATGGGTGCCGCGCGTCTGGCGACGAAGTTCACGCTCACGCCCAGCGACGCCGCCGCCCGTTTCGCCCTGCTCGGCTTCATCGACATGCCGACCGGCGATGACGACAGTGGCATCGCCAGCGGCGGTACCGACTTCGGCGTCGGCGGCGCCCTCACCGGCCGCATCGGATCGGTCTCGGCCAAGTACGTGGCCCGCGGCGACCGCGAAGACGACAACGTCTTCGGCACCGGCGACATCAGCCTGCCGAACGAGTTCCGCGTCGACGCCGGTCTGAACATCCCGATCAACCGGTTCGGCACGACGAACTGGATCAACGAGATCAACACCGTCTGGTACACCGGCGGCGATCGTGCGCCCGACAATCCGATCTTTCTCGTGACCGGCTTCCGCCACTGGTTCGGCACGAGCGGCTGGGCGCTCAACGCCGGCGCCCGCTGGAACGTCGCCAAGTTCATGGACAACAACGACGAGTGCCGTTTCACGGAGCTCGACGACTGCGGTCTGTCCGGCCTGGTCGGCCTGACCTTCGCGCCGCTCCTCTTCACGCGCGTCGACACCACGCCGCCCCCGCCGCCGCCCGTCGCCCCGCCGCCTCCTCCCCCGGCGCCGGCTCCGGTTCCGCCGCCGCCGCCGCCCGTGGTCGAGGCCCGTCAGCCGACCGAGATCCGCACGGACGAGATCCACTTCGAGCCGGGCTCGGCCCGCTTGACGAACATCGCCAAAGCAATCCTCGACGAAGTCGCCCTGCGCATGAAGCAGGAACCGTCCGCCACCGCGCTGGTCATCGGCTACACGGATGACCGCGAGCAGACCGGACCGAACCGCGACCTCGACCGCCGCCGCGCCGAAGCCGTCCGCGACTACCTCGTGACCCGCCACGGAATCGATCCGTCGCGCATCACCGTGGAAGGCCGCGGCGTCGACACCGCCGGCGACAACACGACCGCGGAAGGCCGCCTGCGCAACCGCCGCGTCGTCATCCGTCTCATGCTCCCGTAATCCAACACACAATCGATGTCCTGAAAGCCCCCGCAACCGCGGGGGCTTTCTTTTTGCTGTCGGGAAAACAACATGCGCCGTCTTGCACTGATCGTTCTCTTCGCCTCCCTCTCCGCCTGTACGACCAGCGCTCCCACCGCCCCTTCGGGGACGGAGAGCACGCCCGCCGCGTCGTCCTCGTCGAGGCCCACATCGACGCCCACGGCCACGCCCGCGCCGCAGCGCTCCGCGAACGCGCTCACGCCGGTCGCCTCGATGCCGCGCACGATCGTCGAGCCGAAGATCCGCGTCGGCCTGCTGATCGACCAGCCGGAAGTCGTCTTCCCGCGCACGGCCGCGGGCTACTACCTCGTCACCGACCGCGGCCCGTCGACGCTGCGCCGCGGCTTCACCGTCCGTGCGCCGCTGGCCGAGGCCACCGTGCGGTATGCCGTTCAGATGGCTGCCATCTCCGACCAGAGCTCCGCGCAGAACCTCGTCGACAAGTTGAAGAGCGAGACCGGGCTTCGCGCGGACATGACCTTCGATCCCGCCAGCGGGACGTACAAGATTCTCGCGGGCGACTTTGCGGCGTCGGCCGACGCCACGCCGACGCGCACGCAGCTCGCCGAGCGCGGCTACGGCCGCGATCTCCAGGTCGTGCGCCGTCCGTCCGATCAGCCGTTCGAGAAACGCTTCGAAGTGATCGACGACGAAGGTGACCGCCACGCCATCGCCGCCGGCACGCTGCAGATTTTTCCGATGACCGGCGACACGCTGACGCTCGACAAGCAGCCGTACCGCACCTCGGCGCGCCTCTTCATCAATCCGCGCGGCCTCGTCAACGTGATCAATGAACTGAACCTCGAGGACTATCTCCTCGGCGTCGTCCCCGCGGAGATGGGACCGACCATCTACGACGAGCTCGAGGCGCTGAAAGCGCAGGCCGTCGCCGCACGGACGTATGCGATCAGAAACATGCGCCAGTTCGAGAGCGAGGGCTACGACATCTGCCCCGGCCCCGCGTGTCAGGCCTACAAAGGTTTCGGCGGCGAGCACGAGCTCTCGACGCGCGCCGTGCGCGAGACCGCCGGCCTCGTGGCCACGCATCAGGGCACGCTCATCGACGCGCTCTACAGCGCCACGTGCGGCGGCGAGACCAGCGACGTCAACACGATGTTCCCCGGCCGCAACGATCCGTGGCTGAAGGCGGCCAAGTGCGTCGAGCTGGAGATGCTCACGCTCGAAGGACGCGCCGACAGCGGCCTGCTGTCCGAGGCTCAGGTCAGCGCGCGGCTGTTCACGGCGCTGGCCGATCTGCCGGAAAGCGGGAGCTGGAGCGCGCGCGAAGTCTCACGCGCCGTCGTGAAGGCGATGACCATCGCCGGCTTTCGGGAGTTGCCGCAGCCCTTGCCCGCGTCATCGCGCCGCCGCGACGTGCTGGAGTACCTCTCGACGATGATGGGACTCGCGCGCAAGTCGCGCGTGGTGCTGCTGCCCGAGGATCGCAAGTACTTTTTCCCGCAGTCGACGAATCCTGAAGACGAGGCGCATCTCGCCGCGGCCTTCTTCGTAAAGTTCGGCGTCTGGCCGGCGCAGTTCATCGACCGCGTCCGCCTCGACGAAGCCATGCCCCGCGAAGAGCTCTACGCCCTCCTCGGCTCATGGCTGCGCGAGCAGAGCCTCATGCGCGATGCCGAAGGCAAAATCTTCCGCATCGACGGGCGCAGGCTCTCTTTGAAGGCCAAAGGCGAGGTGACCTCGCACGTCCTGCCGGCCGGCATCCCGCTGTTCCGCAAGCTCGGCGACCGCTATCAGGAGTATCGCAGCGTGCCGATCCTGATCGGCGACCGGGCCACGGTGATGATCGGCCCGGACAAGACGGTGGCCGCGGTGGTGGTGCAGGCGAACTACGACGGCGCGGCGTTCGACCGCACCTCCAGCTACTCGAACTGGACGCGCAGCTATCGCGCCGACGAACTGGTCACGGCCATCAACCGCCGCAATCCCATCACGCAGCTCATCGACATCCGCCCCACCGTCATCGACGAATCGGAGCGCGTGGCGGAGCTGGAAGTGACGGCCGAGGGGGGACGGAAGTTCACGCTCAAAGGCCTGCCGGTGCGCTGGTCGCTGAACGTGCCGGACAACCTCTTCGTCTACGACAAGACCAAGGACCCGGACGGCGTCGACCGCTACACGTTCTACGGCAAAGGCTGGGGACACGGCACCGGCATGTGCCAGGTCGGCGCCTACGGCATGGCCTTCCGCGGCTGGACCTTCGACCAGATCCTGAAGAACTACTACACGGGGATCGAGATCGTGCGGAGGTAGTTACTGTTATGGAGTGCGGCGGCTTAGCCGCCGCTTTCATATTCGCGCGCGACGTGCGAGATGGGTGCGTCTCGGACCGTCGCACG
>DASVSV010000216.1:0-10082 GCA_036387915.1 Thermoanaerobaculia bacterium | reverse complement strand
CCGCGAGTACGAGTTGAGGCGTTCGCGATTCTTGAACACGTCGTCGAACGTGCGCGTCGCATTCGCGGACGGCGTCCTGTCCCACGCCGCGAGCGCGTGAAGGAGCCACGCGCGATCGTTTTCGCTGGCGCGCTGCACGAGTTGCTGGTCGAGCCAGCGCGCGGCGGCGTCGACGCGGGCGCGGTCGAACGGAATGCCGCCGTCGCGGGCGATGGAGAAACCCCAGACGACGTACGCGGTCATGAACGGATCGTCCGGACCTTCCTTCCACCAGCCCCACGCGCCGTTCTCGTGCTGCATGTCGAAGAGGCGGGCGATGCCGGCCCTCGTCACCGCGTCGATGTCCTTGCCGGCGATGCGCGCGCGGCCGAGGCCGAGCTTCTCGATGGTGCGCGCCACGATGGCCGCGGGAAGGAAGCGGCTCATGGTCTGCTCGGTGCAGCCGTACGGGAAGTCGATCAGGTACGGCAGCGCGTCGAGCATGGTCGTGGCCAGACTCGGCGCGACCTGCACGGTGAGATCGGTGGCGCGGCGCTCGCGCGGGAGGTCGAGACGAATGAGTGCCTCGTCGCCACGCATCTTGCCCGAGCGCGCGATCAGTTTGTCGATGCCGTGCTCGTAGACGACGAACGCGCGCTCCATCGCATCGCCGTATTTGGCGTTGCGCGCGGTGACGCGGAGCTTGGCCGGGCCCGACTTGTCGGCGGTCACGGTCCAGTCGGCGCGCGCTTCGGCGTGAGGCTCCACGCGGACCGGCACGATCGCGTGTTCGCCGCCAAGGCCTTCGACTTCGAGCTGCGCGTTGACCGTCTGCGGCTCGTCGGTGTTGTTGTTGATGACGGCGGAGATGGTGACGCAGTCGCCAGCCACGAAGAAGCGCGGCCCCTGCAGGCGCACCAGCAGCGGCATCGTGGTCCGCGCCGTCGACGAGGCAATGCCGAACTGCGCGCCGGCCGAAGCCGCACGCGCCGTCGCACGCCACGTGGTCAGCGCCTCGGGGTACTGGACTTTGACCGTCGCGGTGCCGTTCGCGTCGGTGATGAGGTCGGGCTTCCAGAACGCGGTCGAACGGAAGTCGGTACGCACCTGGACGTCGATGCCTGCCTGCGCTCCCCCGGCCACGGCGCCCGTGACCGTGATCGCCTCGGCCACGGCACTCTGCGCGACCGGCGGCGCGACCGGCGACGGAGGCGGCGGCGGCGGCGCGCTCGCGGCCACGGAGTCGGCCATGCGACCTACTGCATTGCCCACCGTGGCCTGGAGCTTGTCGTACCCGAAGGCCTCCTCCTTCTCTTCTCTCTCGTCGACGAGCGCCTGCTCCTCCAGCTTCACGTACTGCTGCGTGTGCAGCCCCGCCGAGACCTGCACCGGGTTGTGGCGCGTGTCGCCGTAGAAGAACTGGCGCGGATCGCCGGCCGGGTCCTCCTGGATCGCCGTCACCGCTTCGTCCGACACCGCCAGCGCAACCTCGGCGGAAACGGGACGGCCATTCGCGTCGCGCGTCGTGACCGTAACCGTTCCTTCCTGCCGCGGCTCGTACTGCTCCCGATCCGGCTTCACGTCAATGGTGAGGAACTGCTCGACCGGCGGCACGACGATGCGTTCCGTGTCCGACGACAGCGCGCGATCGAAGATCGTCGACGCGGTGATGAAGAAGTTCGGGATGTGCTTTTTGTCGACCGGGATCTGCACCAGCCTGACCGTGCCGTCCATCCGCACGACCTGCGTGTCGAGGATGTCGTCGCCGGCGGAAGTGAAGAGCACCCACCGTCCGCTGGCCGGCGTCACGATCATCACCGACGCGGTCTCGCCCTGACGCAGCGTCTCCTTGTCGACGATGAGGTCGAGTCCGGACATCGAGTGATAGCCGATATCCGTCGTCGCGCGATCGGCAACCCAGACAGCGGTCTCGGCGCTGATGACGTCGCGTGCGCGCGGACCGTCGGTGCTGGTCCAGCGGACGACGTAGTAGCCGGTCGATTTCGGCGTGAAGGTCAGCGTCGCTTCACCCTCGGCGTTCGTCGTCAGCTTCGTGGTGAGGATCTCTTCCTCATCGTATTGATGCGGAGCCAGCACCCTGCCGGGCATCGGGGCCGGGCCCCGCCGGCCGCGAGGCTGCGGCATCGGCGGCGGAACCGGCGGAATCGTGCCCTTCCGGACGACGCGCCGCACCACCTTGACCGTGCCGGTGGCCTGCACCGGCTTGTCGTTCGCGTCCACGGCGCGGAAGTCGACCGACACGCTGTCGCCCGGCCGGTGCACGTAATGCTCCGGCTGCGCCATGACGCTGTAGCGCTGGCGCATCACGCGGACGTTCCCCTCGCCGCGCACTTCGCGGCGCGAGGCGTCGACGACGCGCGCCTCGATGCGGTACGTCATGTCCGTCGAGTCGCGCGGCGTGTCGATGCGCAGAATCGCGCGGCCCGCGGCGTCCGTGGTCAGCGTCTCGCGTTTGACGATCGCGCCGTCGCCGTACTGCGGCGGCGGCTCGTAGAGCCAGTGGTAGTGACGGTGCGGATACCAGTAGCGGTAGAACGGCTGCTGATAGACCACCGCTTCGACCGTCGCGTTGGCGACCGGTCCGCCGAAGTAGTAACTCGCTTCGATGGTGGCCTCGATCGTGTCGCCGAGGCGGTACTGCTTGCCTTCCGGCATCTCGACGCGGACCAGGAACTCGGGCAGCTTGTACTCCTCGAGCCGGAAGAGCTGCGCGGAGCCGCGATGCTCGTCCCTGGCCGTCGTGAAGTTGACCGTGTACATCCCCAGCGGCATCGACTCCGACAGCGGCAGCTCGGCCCAGAAACTGCCGAATGCGGACAGCTTGGCCGAGCCGCTCGTCACCTTCTCGCCGCGCGGATTCACGATCGTGTACTGGAGCGCCGCGCCGTCCGGCGTCACCCACTCTTCGCCTCGGCGCATGCGCGCGAGGATCTTCCACTGCACCGTCTCGCCGGGGCGATACGCCGGGCGATCGGTGAAGGCGTAGATGCGCCATTCCGCGTCGGCGGCCCGGCTGCCGTACCAGTGCGTGTAGGTCTGGTGATACGCCTGCCGCGCGCCGGCCACCGCGGTGATGAGCGTCGCGCCCTGCGCGCCGTCGGTGGTGATGCGGGCCAGCCCGTTCGCGTCCGTCTGCGCGTCGCGCTCGACGTGCTTGTCATGCGAAACCTGCTGCCAGACGTGCACGCGCGCGTTCGCGATCGGCTCGCCGGTCACGACGTCGGAGACGTAGACGTCCATGCGCGTGCCGCCGGAGTGCACGAGGATGTGCGCGTCGGTGACGAGCACGAGCTGCCGCGCCGACTCCCCTCCCGCGCGTGCGACGAGGATGTACGCGCCCTGCGGCAGCCGCGGCTCGAGCCGCATCTCGTGACGGCCGGGACGATGCTCGCCGGTGTCGTTCGTGTCGTACGTCCAGCGCCGCACCACCGGCCGCCCTTCGACGGCGATGGTGTTCGTCCACTGCCCGTTGCGGTCGAGGCGCGCGTCTTTGGTCAGGTCGACGCCGTACAGCGTCAGCTCGATCTGCTTCACGTTGCGCCAGGTCAGGAAGACCTGCTGCTCGGAATCGGGCAAGAACGTGCCGGCGACCTGCACGCCGACGGAGGCGTTGCTGATGTCGCGGATGGCCTGCCGGGCCTGGTCGTGGTACGGCGTCTGGCCGCGCGTGAACTCGTTGACGAGGCGCTGGTAGTACGCGAGCGCTTTCTGGTAGTCGCCGTCGTGCTGCGCGAGCGTGGTCGCGGCGTGGAAGAGCGCGTCGTCGTAGAACTCGCTCTTGCGGCCGAGGGCGACGATCTCGTCGAAGAGCTCGAGGGCGCGCTCGATGCTGGCCGGGTTGCCGTCGTTCATGTACTGCCGCGCGAGCAGGTACCGGGCGCGGCCGCGCTCTTCCACCGTCTCGGCGATCTGCGTCGCGTTGACGAGCACGTTGCGCGGCACGTTCCACGGCTCGTTGTCGCGGGCCATCTTCCAGACGATGTCGAGATAGCGGCGGCGTGCCCGCGGGAGGTCGCTGCTGCCGGCCCAGAAGTCGAGCGCGGCCAGGTAGTGCTGCTGATTGTTGTCGTAGTCGCCGAGGGATTCGTTGGCGTCGGCCCAGACCTCGTCGTGCACCGGCGTCTTCTCGATCAGCTCGCGCAGAGTGCGCCGCGCCACCTCGATGGCCTCGCGGTCGTTGCCGCGTTCGCGCAGGGTCGTGTCCGCCAGCCGGAACGTCACCCAGCGCCGCTCGTCCGCGGGCAGGTCGAGCTTCGCCGCCTGCTCGTACAGCTCCCGCGCGCGGCGGAACGACTTCTCGGCATACTCGCGCTCGGCATTGGCCTTCAGCGTCGTGTACGCCGAGGGCGTCTGGGTCTGGGCGGCGGCGAGGGAGAGGAGCAGGGTGGCCAGGATCGCCAGGACAAAAGCTTTACGCATCACGGCTAGTAAGACGGAGAACGTGCAGAAAAAGCAACCCGCCGCCTGTCATCCCGAGCGTGAGTCGAGGGACCTGGGGGTGTGGGGGCGCGCAGCGATGAGCCCGAGGACGAGTTGCGCGCCCCCTCCCGCCCAGGTTCCCTCGACTCACGCTCGGGATGACAGGAGTGCGCTGCGCGCGGGCCGCCGCGTAGCGGCACTTTTACCTTTTACCTTTTTCCTTTTACCTCTCACCCGAACGCTCCGCGTTACCATTCGCCTCATGCACTCCCTGCCGACCCATCTGGCCGCGCCGCCGCGGCACGTCCCGCTCTCGCTGCGCATCCTCAACTTCTTCAACGGCGCCGCGCAGGTCGGCTGGGCCGTGTTCGGGTTCGGGATGATCTTCTTCTGGACCTTCGGCTCCAACGCCGACTTTTCCTTCGCCACCTTCCACGGCACCGGCCGCGCCACAGGCCGCGTGGTCCGCGTCGAAGACACCGGCGCGTCGGAGAACAAGAGTCGGGTCCGCGCCAGCCACTATCAATACTCCGTCGCCGGCAGCATCTTCGACGGCAAGTCGTACGCGACCGGCGCCGCTCCCGCCGAGGGAGCCGAAGTCGCGGTCGAGTACGACGAGGGGAATCCGAAACGCTCGCGCATCTCCGGCATGCGGCGCGCGATGTTCGGTCCTTGGGCGATGGTCGTGGCCGTGTTTCCGCTGGTCGGCTTCGTGATCCTCTTCTTCGCCACGCGCAGCGGCATCAAGCGCAATCACCTCCTCCGCGAAGGCATCCTCACCACCGGCACGCTGCTCCGCAAAGAGCCGACGAACGTGACCGTCAACCGCCGCCGGGTCTGGGAGCTGACATTCGAGTTCCAGGACCGCCTCGGCCAGCGGCAGGAAGTCAGCGCGCGCACGACCGACACGCATCGCCTCGAAGACGAGGCCGCCGAGCCGCTGATGTACGACCCCAATGACTCGACGCGCGCGTACGTGCTCGACGAAGTGCCGTCACGGCCACGCTTCGAAGGCAACGGCGAGATCGCCGGCCGCGGCGTCGCGGCCGTCTTCGCGCTGCTGCTGCCGCTGCTCGTCATCGGCATCAACGCGCTCGCGGCCGCGGTGAAGCTGGGCGTCGTGCGCTGGTGACGACCCTCGCCCGCCGGCTGAACGCCTTCGACGCGACCATGCTCGTCATGGGCGGCATCATCGGCTCGGGCATCTTCATCAACCCGTACGTCGTGGCGCGGCAGGTCGGCACGGACGCGGTGATCCTGGGCGCGTGGGCCGCCGGCGGCGCGATCGCGTTGATCGGCGCGTTCGTATACGCCGAGCTGTCGGCGCTGCGGCCGGAGGTCGGCGGGCAATACGCGTACCTGCGCGACGCGTGGCATCCGTCCATCGCGTTCCTGTACGGCTGGTCGATGTTGCTGGTCATCCAGAGCGGCGGGATGGCCGCCGTGGCCGTGACCTTCTCGCGGTACACGCTGGAGCTGACCGGAGTGGCCATGCCGGAGTGGGTCCTCGCCACCGGCACGCTGGCCATCCTGACGCTGATCAACTGCCTCGGCGTCCGCAGCGGCACGAACACGCAGACGCTCCTGATGCTGCTGAAGCTCACGGCCATCGGGATGCTGATCATTGCAGGCCTGACGTTCAATCTCGCACTCGGGTCGGGGATCAGCGCGCGGCAGTCGACGGCCCCGCCGCCCCTGACGCTCTACTCGTTCGCCGCAGCGATGACGCCGGTCATGTTCGCGTACGGCGGCTGGCAGACCGCGAGCTTCATGTCGGGAGAGCTGAAGCAACCGCGAAGGGATCTCGCCATCGCGCTGCTTGCTGGCGTCACCGGCGTGATCGCGGTCTATCTCGGCGTCAACTATGTTTGCCTGCGCGTTCTCGGTGCCGAGGGTCTCGCCGCGACGACCACTCCCGCCTCCGCCGTCATGCGGGCGGCGATGGGCGAGCGCGGCGCGACGCTCATCGCCGCCGGCATCGCCATTTCCACCCTCGGCTTTCTCAGCCAGGGCATGCTCACCGCGCCGCGCGTCTATTACGCGATGGCAGAGGACAAGTTGTTCTTCCGCGCCGTGGGCCGGCTGCACCCGAAAACGCGCGTCCCCATTCTCGCCATCGCACTGCAAGGCACGGCCGCGATCGTGATCGCCCTCTCCGGCACGTACGAGCAGATCCTCAGCTACGTCGTCTCCGTCGACTTCATCTTCTTCGGCCTGACCGGCCTGGCCCTCTTCGTCTTCCGCCGCCGCCAACTCCCCGCCGCCGGCTTCCGCACGCCCTTGCACCCAGTGACGACCGCCGTCTTCGTCGCCGCCTGCTGGCTCATCGTCATCGGCACCTTCGTGAAATCGCCGGTGAACAGCGCCATCGGGATGGCCATCCTCCTCGCGGGGATCCCGGCGTGGTGGTTCTGGGCAAACGCGTCGCGGCGTTAGAATGAGGAGCCGTGAGCACGAAGACCCAGCGCACCATCGAGGAAATCAAGGCGGAGTTGCTGCAACTCGACCTCGCTTCGAGAGCGACTCTCGCGAAGACCCTTCTCGACAGTCTCGAGACTTTGTCCGAGGAAGAGTACGACCGGCTCTGGGCCGAAGAGGCCGAGGCCCGATACGCAGACTTCAAAGCAGGCCGAACGAAAGCCATCGACGGTGACGACGTGTTCGCGAGGGCGCGGGCACGGGCTCGGTGAAACCGTATCGCTTTCTCGAAGAAGCGGATGCCGAGTTTCAGGAGCAGATCGGCTACTTCGATGGCAATGCTCCCGGCGTCGGCGACAAGTTCATCGCCGATGTCAGCGCCGCGGTTCGTGACATTCGTGAGTATCCCGAGATCGGCTCGCGGATCACGAAGATCGTTCGGAAACGAGTCCTTCGCGCCTTCAAATACAACGTTCTCTACGTCAACGAGCCTGACGAAATCATCATCGTCGCAATCGCGCCGCACAAACGCCGTCCGGGCTACTGGCGAAGCCGCCTCCGCGACGTCCGGGGATAATGGTGGCATGACTCTCAAACGCACCTTCGTCGAAAAGCTGATGTTCGGGACCGGGCGGGCGCGGCGGTTCACGCAGGATTCGCCGGTGCTTCCCGACGTGTGGCTCGCCTACGCGGGGGCGATGGAGGAGGACCACGTCATGACCAGCCACCGCGACGCGATGGAGCTGCTGCTCACGCCGTGGCGGGACGTGCAGCCGGGCATGGTGCGCAACGCGCTGCTCAAGCAGCTCGACGACAAAGAGGCGCGCGTCATCTACAACCAGACCACGGTCATGGTCGACCTGCACTTCGAAGAGCTCGTGCAGGCGGTGCTGCCGATGACGGAGTGGTGGACGCGCTTCGGCGACATCAAGATGCTGCAGGACAAGAAGGTGCAGGAGCGGCTCGCGAAGGCCGTGCGCGATCCGGAGAATCCGGAGTCGCAGTTCACGGCCGCGGAGAAGAAAGACCCGCTCGTGGCGAAGGTGCTGGGCCTCGCGCCGGACGTCTTCTGGATGGTGCGCGTGGTCGGTGCGCTGGCACTGGCGCGCAGCGGACAACCGGTACCCGACGTCTTCGCCGGCGACGAGCTGACAGCCGACTGGACGCCCATCGTCGCGGCGGTGGCGAACCTGGTGAAGGGACACGCCAAACCGCCGAAGGAGCCGCTGGTCTACGTGGCTAGCCTCAATCGCGCGGCGTGGACGGCCGTGCAGCGCTCGACGCTGGCCATCAAGGCCGATGCCGGCCGGCAGCTCTTCAACATCACCTGCAAGGACATCCGCTGGGCCATCCTCGACGGCGGTCTCGACGCACGCCATCCCGCGTTCCGCGAAGACGCGAAGTCGAAGAAGAAATGGCACGCCAATACGCGCGTGCTCGCGACGTACGACTTTGCCTCGTACGGCGACCTGCTCGCCGGACGCTACTCACCGCGTCTCGAGAAGCTGCTCAAGGCGAAGACGAAGGAAGGACAGGAGACCCGCGTACAGATCGAGCGCCTGAGGAACATGCTCGACGCCGGTGAGTCGATCGACTGGAAAGTCGTCGCACCGCTGCTGCAGGTCCCGCACGACGACACCGATTACATCGCGCCAAAGTACGACCACGGCACGCACGTCGCCGGCATCCTCGCCGCCGACTGGCCGGAGAAGGGCATCCGCGGCGTCTGCCCCGACATTCGTCTGTACGACCTGCGCGTGCTGACACCGCAGGGCGTCGGAGAGTTCGCGCTGATCTCCGCGATGCAGTACCTGCAGTGGATGAACTCCACGCACGGCCACAAGCAGGTCCAGGGCGCGAACATCAGCGCCTCGATTCGTCACGACGTCTCCAACTACGCGTGCGGACGGACGCCGGTGTGCGAGGAAGCAGAGCGCCTCGTCAACTCGGGCGTGGTCGTCGTCGCCGCCGCGGGCAACTACGGACACCGCCGCTACGCCACGCCGGAAGGCACGACGGTCGAGGCATACAACACGGTCAGCATCGTCGATCCCGGGAACGCGGACGCGGTGATCACGGTCGGCGCGACACATCGTTTCCGCCCGCACACGTACGGCGTCAGCTACTTCTCCAGCCGCGGCCCCACCGGCGACGGGCGCCTCAAGCCGGATCTCGTCGCCCCCGGTGAAAAGATCACCGGCCCCGTCCGCGAAAACGACACCGGCGTGAAGGACGGCACCAGCATGGCCGCCCCTCACGTCAGCGGCGCCGCCGCCCTGCTCATGGCCCGCCATCAGGAACTGATCGGCAATCCCGCCCGCGTCAAACAGGTCCTCTGCGCCACGGCCACGGACCTCGGGCGCGAGCGCTACTTTCAGGGGCATGGGATGTTGGACGTGTTGCGCGCGCTGCAAGCGGTTTGAGAAGGTTGCTGGTTGCTAGTTCCTGGTGCCCTTCGCCACAAAGCACTGGCAACCAGTAACCAGCAACCCGTCGGCCTTCCCCGGATAGCGAAACTCGCGCGACCAGACCAGCTAGACTGTACGCACAGGAGGCATCCCATGAAGTTCCGATTCGTCACTCTCGTTTGTCTGTTCGTCACCGTCGCCGCGTTCGCGGCCGACACGGTCCCGGTTTCCGATCAGGCCGCGCTGGTCGCGCAGCTGAAGCGCACCGAGGCGCGGTTCCTCGCTTCGGTGGAAGGATTGTCCGAGGCTCAGTGGAATTACAAACCGGCCCCGGATCGCTGGTCGATCGCCGAGTGCGCGGAGCACATCACCGCCACCGAGCCGTTCATGCGCAACATGGCCGCGGAGGCCATCAAGACCGAGCTCGCCGCCGACGTCGCCGGCACGACCAATCAGGACCAGAAGATCCTGACGTTCCTCGTCGACCGCTCCACGAAGTTCAAGGCCCCGGAGCCACTTGTCCCGACGAACCGTTTCGGTTCTCCGGCAGCGGCCATGGCGGCATTCAGGAAGGAGCGCGCCGAGACGCTCGCGCTGGCCTCGAGCGACGTCGACCTCCGGACCCACGGCTCCAAGCACTTCGCCCTCGGCCCGCTCGACTCGTACGGCTGGTTCCTCTTCCTCTCCGCGCACAGCGAACGGCACACGCTGCAGATCGACGAAGTGAAGGCCACTCCCGGATTTCCGAAGGAGTAGGTTTCGGTTTTTCAGTTTATCCCGCGCGTAGACGCGGGATCTCCGGTGACACCGGCAGCGCACGAGCCACGTTAATCCAGG
>DASVSV010000215.1:0-3895 GCA_036387915.1 Thermoanaerobaculia bacterium | reverse complement strand
CCGCCCCTCCCGTGGGTGGGCGGGCTGAAGCCACGCCCTACGTTTTGACAGTCCGCGTTAAGCCGTCGGTTTGAGCCAGCGATCCAGCCAGCCGAGTACCGTGTCGTGCCACAGCTTGGAGTTCTGCGGCTTCAGCACCCAGTGCCCTTCATCCGGAAAGTAGAGCAGGCGTGACGGGACGTTGCGCCGCTGCAGTGCGGTGAAGAGCTGGAACCCTTCGCCGACGGGGACGCGGAAATCGAGCTCGCCGTGCACGACCAGCGTCGGCGTGGCGAAGTTCTTCACGAACTTGTGCGGCGAGAGGCGCGTGTAGAGCTCCTCGTTCTCCCACGGCGGGCCGCCGAACTCCCAGTCCGTGAACCACTGCTCCTCGGTCACACCGGCCATCGACTCGAGGTTGTAGACGCCGGCGTGCGACACGAGGGCCTTGAAGCGGTTCGTGTGGCCGAGGATCCAGTTGACCATGTAGCCGCCGTAGGAGGCGCCGGCCGCGCCCATGCGGTTCGCGTCGACGTACGGCTGCGCCGCGAGCAGGTCGACGCCGTTCATGATGTCGGTGTAGACCTTGCCGGCCCAGTCGCGCGAGATCTCCTCGACGAACTGCTGGCCGAAGCCGGTCGAGCCGCGCGGGTTCGGCATCAGCACCACGTAGCCGCGCGCGGCGAACATCTGCGGGTTCCACCGGTACGACCACGACTCGCCCCACGCGCCCTGCGGCCCGCCGTGAATGAGCACGACGGCCGGATACTTTTTCGTCGCGTCGAAGTTCGGCGGACGGAGCAGCCAGCCGTGGACGCGCGCGTCTTCGGCGCCCTTCCACCAGAGCGGCTCGTACGCGGCCATGCGGATCGACGCGAGCAACGCGTCGTTGTGATGCGTGAGCTGCTTCGCCTGTCCGCCGCGCGCGAGCGAATAGATGTCGGCGGGACGGCTGAGCGTCGAGAGCTGAAAGTAGATCGTGTTGCGGTCGGGCGAGATCTGCACGCCGTCCGCGGAGCCGGCGTTGTGGACCATGCTCGCGCGTCCGTCGAGTGTGACCTCGTAGATGGCGTGGCGTCCTTCGAGCGGCGACGTCGTGAAGATGGTCTTGCTGTCCGGCGCCCAGGTGATGGAGTCGAAGCCGTTGTTGAAATCGGCGCCGATCTGTTTCGACTGTTTCGTGTCGCGGTCGTAGAGCCAGAGCTCCCAGAGATCGGCTTCGAAGCCGGCGCGGCGCTGCGATCGCCAGGCGATCCAGCGTCCGTCGGGCGAGTAGACCGGACCGGTGTCGGCACCGGTGCGCGAGGTGATGCGCGTCGCCGCGCCGCCCCCTGTTGAAGAATGGATCGGCGTGATGAAGATGTCGGCGTTCGTCGACGTCTCCGGACGCTCGTCGGTGTTGCGCGCGTAGACCAGCTCCTTGCCGTCCGGCGAGACGTCGAACTCGCTGCCGCCGCCGACCGAGAACGGCGGTGCGTCGAACGCGCCCGGCGTCAGATCGCGCGGCGCGCCGCCGCCCACCGGCACGTAGAGAATGTGTGCGCGCGTCGCGGCCTGCCATGCGTTCCAGTGGCGGAAGAGCAGGCTGTCGATCACGCGCGCTTTCGTCGGCGCGTTCTCCTCGGCCTTCGTGCGGTCGGCGATGCACTTCGTCTCCACGCCGCAGTCGGGATAGATATCGGAGACGGCGAGCAGCGCCGAGCCGTCCGGCAGCCACTTCAGCGACGAGGCGCCGCTGGCCAGCTCCGGCAGCTTACGGGTCTTGCCGGTGGCGACGTCGTACAGCGCGATCTGCCCATCGGCAACGCGGGCGAGCGTCTTTCCGTCCGGCGACCAGACTCCGCCGCTCCCGGTGGCGATCTGGCGCGCGTTGGAGCCGTCGGTACGCATGAGCCAGATCGCGGTGGAGCGCGAGTTCTTCGGCAGGTCGATGGTGGTCACGTCGTACGCGATCCACTTGCCGTCCGGCGAGAGCGCGGGCGTCCCCAGCCGCTTCATGCCGGCCAGGTCTTCGAAGGTCATCGGGCGTTGCGCGGCCGATGGGAGCGCGAACGCGAGCGCGGCGAGGAGGAGGAGTTTTTTCATGTGTGCCCCTTTGCGAGTCCGGGAAGTCTCAGAGTCTCATAGCCTCAAAGTCTCATAGGGAAGCGTCGCACAAGGCATCCTGTGAGCCTATGAGCCTATGACACTGTGAGACTGTGAGACTCATCGTATGTACCCCAGCGATTTCAGGTTTTCGTAGTACTCGTCATTGAGTTGCGCCGGCGCGCCGGCGGCGGAGGTGCGGTTGCCGTAGGTGGCGATGCGCGGCTCGACCAGCTTGGATGCGAGCGAGTGGCCAGGCATCTCGGCCGACAGCGGAAAGCCGAGCAGGTCCAACAGTGTCGGTGCGACGTCGAATTCGCTGGTCGCCTTCTGCATCGGCAGCGTCGAGGCGATTACGGCCGAGCCGCGCTGGCGGTCGCCGGGCATGCCCGTCAGCACGACCTCGTACCCGCGCGCCCGCACCGCGGCGACTGTGCGTCCGAGGCCGTCGAGGGCGCGCAGCGATTGCGCGAGCTGCGTCGACTGGTCGAGCTCGAGGCGGTTGAGGACGACGTCGAGCGCGGGGAGGTAGACCGTGGCCAGCCGCGGCTTGCGCTCGTCGAGCGACGAGAGAAACCGCGCGGATGCCGCGGCGTCGACGCGCAGCGGATCGCCTTTCGCTCCGCCGAAGATCGACTCCGGCCCGATCGAATGCAGCGCCGCGATCTGCGCGTCCGCGGTGGCCCACCAGTTCACGGCCACGCTCGGCAGCCCGCGCGCGGCGACGATCTCCCAGACGTAATCGCGGCGGCGCACGGTGGGCGGGAGCGGCTCGCGGCGGGCGATGCCGAGGAGCGGGGCGAGCTGCATCAGCACGAAATCGCCGCGGGAGATGCGCTGCAGGATGTGCGAGCCGCCGCGGAAGCGCACCCCTTCGATGGCGCGCACGCCGTGCGCCTCGGTGCGCACGCCGGTGCCGAGGGAGGCCCAGCGCTCCGTGGTGGAATCGCCGGGGAGGTTGCTCACCGCCGCGGCGCTGGGAAACGCGCGGGCGAGATCGGGACGCGACTGCAGGATCTCGTGCGTGAGCCCGTCGACGGCGATCAGGGCGATGCGCGTCGAGGTCGGCGTGGTCACGACCATCGGATCGGGCGCGCTGCGCTCGCGGTCGGCGTAGGCGGGGACGAACAGCAGCGCGATCAGCACCGCCGCCGCGACCAGCATCGGTACTCCGCGCCGCTTCTGATGGATGGCCGGGATGCGGTGCAGCTCGTAAATCGAGAACGACAGCAGCGCCGCGGAGACGACGATCGACGCCATCAGGAAAAACAGCACCATCAGCGGCACGCCGACTGCCAGCTCCGTGGCGTCGGTATCGAAGCGATACCACCAGATTGCGATCGGGGCAACGAGCAACGCGCTGGCGGCAAACGAGATGGCCAGCAGCGCGCGCGGCGTGTCGATCGGCAGCGCCGGCCGGATCTTCAGGATCAGCGCAATGACCACGACGAACGCGAAGGACGCAACCAGCCACGCCAGCCCGTAAGAGACGAACAGTCCCAGCGTCTCCATCGCCCCCAGCGGAACGTTGCGGAACAGCATTACCGCGGTCATCGGCAATGCCCCGAACGCGGCGATAAGAATCGCCGCCTTGAGCGCGACCAGCGTCAGCTCCAGCCAGAACGCGCGCGAGCTCCACGGGTCGAGGGCGAACCAGCGCTCGATTCCATGAGTGAGGTAGCCGCGGTCTTTCAGTTGTTGCCGCAGCGAATCAACTTCCGACACGGCGCGCATCATACGCACTCACGAAAGAAGACGACCGGGAGGCCTCCGGCGGGCCGGTACGACCGGCAGCGCTTGTTGTGCCCATGTCGTCGCGCAAACACGTGTT
>DASVSV010000214.1:0-2970 GCA_036387915.1 Thermoanaerobaculia bacterium | reverse complement strand
GCCCTCGAGCTCATGCTGCGCGCCTCCGGCCGCCCAGGTCCCTCGACTCGACGCTCGGGATGACAGTGCGCTCGCGCGCGATGCGGTCGAAATTCACGCTTCCGTTTGAAAGCCAGCGGTTCGGCCATAGGCCATACAGCGAGAGGCGTCCTATGGCTGCCGCACGGAGAGCCGGCGCACCGTGGTCGCCAGTTCTTCGGGATCGACGGGCTTCTTCAGATAGGCGTTGAAGCCGGACGCCAGCGCGTGCGTGCGATCCTCGGGGCGGCCGAAGGCGGTCAGGGCGACGATCGGGACGGCATTCGATTCGGCCGGGAGGGCGCGGACGGCGCGGACGAATGCGAAGCCGTCCTGTTCCGGCATGGCCAGGTCGCACACCACCACGTCCGGCTGCGCCTCCGCGAAATGCTCCAGTCCTTCGCGCACCGAGCTGGCCGACTGCACTTCCGCGGATGCGCGGCGGAAGATCGCAGCGACCAGAGTGCGCGTCAGCTCCTGATCGTCGATGACCAGCACGCGCAGTCCGCGCAATGTCGGGATCTCCGGGTCGGTGGGGGGAGTGGGCGCGACCGCCGCGCGGCTGACGATCGTCGCCGGCGTCGCCTCGATGAGCGGAAGGTCGACGGTAAACGTCGCGCCGCGCCCCGCGCCCTGGCTGGCCGCGCGAATGCGGCCGCCGTGCAACTCGACCAGCGAGCGCACGATCGACAGTCCGAGGCCGATGCCTTCGTGTGCGCGGGTCGTGGAGCCGTCCTCCTGACTGAACGGCTCGAAGACGTGCGGCAGGTATTCTGGGTCGATGCCTTTGCCCGTGTCGTGCACCGTGAGGCGCAGCACCGAGCCCACCTGCGCCGTGCGCACGGTGATCGTGCCGCCGCGCGGCGTGAACTTCACGGCGTTGGAGAGCAGGTTCCAGATGATCTGCTGCAGACGTCCTTCGTCGCCGAGGATGTGGGGAAGGCGCGGCGGGACATTGCTGAGGATCTCGATGCCTTTCGCGGCCGCGGCGGGATGCACCGTGGTCATGGCCGCGTGCAGCACCGGCACGATGTCGACGGGCGCGGGGTGGAACGTCATCTTGCCGGCGCTGATGCGGGAGACGTCGAGGACGTCGTCGATGAGCTGGGCCTGGATGATCGCGCTGCGCTCGATCGCGTCGACGGCCTCGCGCGCTTCCGCCTCGTCGAGCCCCTGCTTGAGCATGCGCGCCCAGCCGAGGACGGCCGTCATCGGCGTGCGGAGCTCGTGGGAGAGCGTGGCCAGGAACTGATCCTTGCGGCGGCTCGCGTCCTCGAGCGTTTTCTCCGCGAGCTGTTCGTCGGTGATGTCGCGGAACTCCAGCACCGCGCCGGCGGGACGCCCTTCGCGCCGCAGCGGCGCGAGCGAGCAGGAGACGGGGAACGTCGTGCCGTCGCGGCGCACGAAGAGGTCGCGATGGCTCTTCAGCGCGGTGCCGCGCTCGCGCGCGGTGCGGATCGGACACTGCACGGCGGCGTGGCCGCCGCGCGCCGCGGGGGCGTGCAGCATGTCGTGGAACGGCGCCTTCGCGAACTCCTCCAGCGCGTAGCCGGTCTGCTCGACGGCGGCGGGGTTCATGTACGTGGCGATGCCGCGTTCGTCGAGCATGAGCAGGCACGACGCGGCGTTCTCGGCGATCGTGCGGATCAGCACATTGGCGCGCTCGAGCTCCGCGGTGCGCGCTTCGAGCGCTTCTTTCGCGGCGACGAGCTCCTGTTCCGCGCGCTGGCGGGCTACGAGGATGCTCTGCGCGTTCTGGATGGCGACGGAGCGGAGCAGCTGCTCCTCGTCCTCCTCGCGCCGTTCGCCGGACTGACTCATTGCGCCGCGGCTCCGAGGCGTTCCGCGGCCATGGCCGTGCCGAGAACGCGGGCCCGGATCTTGGCGAAGGCGACGTCGCGCGTCGTGGACGTGTCGTCGCTGAACGGCGAGAAGCCGCAGTCGTCCGTCGTCCCGAGTTGCGCGACGGGGATGTACTCCGCCGCTTCGAGCACGCGGTCGCACACTTCTTCCGGTGTCTCCACGTGCGGGTCGATCGGCGCGACGACGCCGACGAACACGCGGTGCTCCGGCTTGAGATAGCGGCGAATGATCTTGAGCACGTGCACGCGGTCTTTCTCGCCGGCCAGGGCGATGTAGAAGTTCCCGACCTTCATTTGAAAGAGGGCAGGGAGCAGGTCGGCGTAATCGACTTCCGCGCTGTGCGTCGAGTCGCGATCGCCGCCGGGGCACGTGTGCACGCCGATCTTCGTGCGCTCTTCGGCGGTGAAATGTGAGAGGGCGAGGTTGTTCAGGTCGATGAAGCTGTTCAGCAGGTCGCCGGTCGGGTCGATCTTCACGGCCAAGCGCCCTTCCGTGAAATCGATCTGCACCTTGGCGGCGCCTTTGTCCAGGCAGCGCCGGATCTCCGTCTCGTGCTCGCCCAGCAGGTCGTCGATGAACTGCTCGCGCGAGTAGCCGTCGATCCCTTCGGCGGGATACATGAGGCTGAGCGCGGACGGCGAGATCACGGCCTGCTTGACGGGCAGCTTTGCGTAGCGGAGGGCCACGTCGAGATAGCTGTCGGCGAGGCGGCGATAGCGGAACGGCCCGGCGGTGAGGCGCGGCATGCGCCGCGTGTGGCCGGCCGAGAACGGGATCTTGAATCCGTCCGGCGCGGTGTTCGGCAGCCCGTGCACGGAGTACGTCCAGAAGTTGTGGTACTTGCGCTGCTCGCCGTCGGTGATGACCGGGGAGCCGGTCGCTTCAAAGCGCGTGATGGTGTCGCGGATGGCCGCGTCGTAAAGAGGATCGAGGGCCGGCTCCTCGGCGTTGCTGTCCGCGACCGCCTCGATGAGGTCGAGAGGCCGGGGGATGCTGCCGATTGGTTCCGTGGGAATCGTGACCATGCGCCCTCCGAGATGCTTCAGATTCCGCGTGTACGCAAAAACTGAATGGCATCTTGCCTTGCAA
>DASVSV010000213.1:0-4404 GCA_036387915.1 Thermoanaerobaculia bacterium | reverse complement strand
TCCACTCCTCGATCGGATAGCCGGTGCTCCGCTCAAAGCTGCGGCTCAACGACACGAAACATCCATCCCGGTCGACGGTGAAGAGGATGTCGGTGACGTCCTCGACGAGCTCGCGGTAGCGCTGTTCCGACGCCTCCAGCGCCTGCTGCCCACGGACGCTCTCGGTGATGTCGACGCTGGTGCCGATGATGATCTTCTCGTCATCGACCACGACCTCATTCTGATAGTACGCGAGGTGCAGCAGCGCGCCGTCTTTGCGGCGGAAGCGGGCCACATCGGGCCCGGCGCCGGACACGGCCGGCGAATGCTCGTTCGTATCGAGCAGCATGTCGACGTCGAACGACATCAGCTCCTGGACGCTGTAGCCGAGCATTTTCGCGCCGGTGTCGTTGATGTACGTCAGGCGCTTGCCGGAGATCATGTAAACGGCGACGACGGACTGTTCGACGATCCAGCGGAACCTCGCCTCCGCTGCCGCGCGCATCCGCTCCGCCTCGCGGAGCGGCGTGACGTCGAGCATGGCGCCGATCACGCGCCGCTCGCCGGTCGGCGACCTCACGTTGTGGCCGCGCTCCATGACCACGCGCTCGGTGCCGTTGGGCTGGCGGAGACGGTACTCGTGCCACCAGTTCGGCGACTCTTCCTCGATGGCGCGCCGGCTGACCGCGCGCGCGTTCTCGCGATCGTCGGGATGCACGCACGCCAGCCACTCTTCGAAGAACGTGTCGGGATCGCTGGTGCTGCCGAGCATCTGGCGGTAGGCGTCGTTGGTCCAGAGCTCGTTGCCCTCCGGCGACCATTCCCAGATGGCCTCGTGTGTGCCGGAGGCCAGAAGCTGCAACCGCGCCTCGCGAGCCTGCAGTTCTTCCTCGGCGCGAACGCGGCTGGTGATGTCGCGCGCGATGACCTGCACGGCATCACGGTTGCCGTAGCGGAGCGGCAACGCCGCCACCTCGACGTGCAGCGGCGAGCCGTCGACGCGAATGTACTGCTGGCGCATGTAGGGCACGCCCTGGCCGGCGTTGAGGAGCTGCAGGCGGTCGTACGCGGCATCCCAGAACGACGGCTCGAGAAAGGAGAAGAGCGTGCGTCCGAGGATCTCCGCCTCGTTCGTCGCGCCGAGGAGCTGGACGAAAGCCTGGTTGACGTAGACGTACGTTCCCTCGACATGGACGCCGATGCAGTCGGGCGAGAGCTCGACCATGCGCCGGAAGTTTTCGCGGTTCTCGACGGACGCGGCCTCGGCCTCGCGCTCGCGGGTGATGTCGACCATCACGCCGAACAGCTCCACCGGCTGCCCGTCGACGATGTGCACGTTGATGTAGTCACGCAGCCAGACCACCCGGCCGTCGGCGGCGATCATGCGGTAGACCAGCTCGTGGTCGCGGCACGCCAGCGTCTCGTTGTGGCAGATCATCGCCACGTAGCGGTCCTCCGGATGAATGTGCTCGGTCCAGAAGTGCGGCTCGTCGAGCCAGCGCTCGGCGGGATAGCCGAGGAGTTTCTCCGCGGCCGGGTTGATGTACGTGAAACGGAACGTCTGCGCAGACGCAGACCAGGCGATGGCCGGCATTGCATCGAGCAGGCGCGAGCGACGCTCGTCCTGACACGCGGATGATGCACACATTGGTTTGGACCTCGGACTGTTATCAGCATAAAGGAAGCGACTGCGGATGTATAGCGGTGACAGAAATGCGGAAATAAAGGGTTACCACGTCAGCTTGTGCGCTGCTGAACCCGGTTGCAGACCGGAATCCGAGGGGGATCGAACATGCCGTATGTCGCTTTGGAGTGGGATCACAAGATCGGACGACCGATCATTCAATGGCTCGTGGTGCAGTGTCAGAGCATCGGACAGAAGTTCGGGGGCCCGCAGGCGCTCCCGCCGCGGCGCGACGTCGCTTATTTCGTCGACCGCGACACCGCGGAGCGGGACGCGAAGGCCTTCGCCGCCTTCAAATCACGCCAGGCGGAGAACGGGGGGGAAGCTCTCGGCACGTCCGAGGCCTACAGCAACCGCCACGCGGCTTTCGCGTGGGACCACAACATTTTCAACCCGATCGTGCGCTGGGCCGTGCTCGAGTGGAACGGCGAGAACCCGAGCGGCGAAAGCGTCCGCTCGGACGTCGGCTACTTTCTCGACCCGGAGGCCGCCGAAGCCGACGCGCGCGCGTTCCGCGTGCTGCGGGACGAACTGGTGATGGCGGAGCTGGCAGTCGCGTAGTTGCTGCTGCGCCGGAGGTGCGACAGCGCGCCTCCGGCACACGCGTTGTTACAATGCAGCGCATGGAAACCGCGAAGGAACAGGTGCAGCAGATTCTTCAGCGGCTGCCCGAAGACGCCTCGCTCGAGGACATTCAGTACCACATCTACGTCCGGCAGAAGATCCAGCAGGGACTCGAGGATGCTGAGGCGGGGCGCGTGGTCAGCCACGCCGAAGTGCAGCGGCGGCTTGCGAAGTGGCTTACGAAATAGAGTGGGCTGAGTCCGCGATCGCAAGCCTCATCGACACGATCGAGTACATCGCGCGCGATTCGCCAAGTTATGCGGCGGCGCTGGCGATTCGCGCCGAACGAGCCGCGGCTTCGCTGAGTGACCTTCCCGATCGTGGCCGGCGGGTCGGCGAGTTCGATGACCCGTCAGTCCGTGAGCTCAGTGTTGACAGTTACCGGCTGATCTACCGGGTCCGGGCGGCGAAAGTGGTGATGCTCGCGTTTGTGCACAAGTCGCGCGACCTGCCGGGACTTCTCAGCAGCGAACCGCAATGAACCGACAAAGGCCGGCACTCCCCTACCCCTCGTGCTTGTACGTCCCCTTGGTCTGTCCCTCGGGGCTGACGACCTGGACGCGGTTGCGGGTGAGGTCGAAGCTGATCTGCTGGCCGGCGACGGAGCCGGTGGGGTCGGAGATGGTGGCGGGCTTGCCGTAGACGAAAATCATCTTCCGGTCGACGTGGTAGATCGCTTTGTCGCCGGCGCCTTTGCGTTTGGTGACCGACTCGGAGACGTTGACCTTCTCTTCCGCCTCGATGCGCTGCACTTTGTTGTTGGCGTCGAAGAAGAACGAGGCCTTCTCGGAGGTCATGTTGCGGCTCTCGTCGACGATGTTCACCTTGCCGACGAGGTCCATGCGCCGGTCCGCCTTGCGTGCGACGAGCTGTTCGCTGGTCGACTGCACGGGTGTTTTGCGGCCGTCGGCGCCGGTGTTGTAGAGCAGCGTGCGCACGCCGCCGCGCGCGGTGACGGAGTCGCCGTTGCCTTGCATCTGCAACTCGCTGGCGAGGAGGGTGTTGTTGTCCTGCCACGCTTTCACGTGACCCGTAAAGTGCGCGACCTTCGTCGCCTGGCGCATGATCAACTCGTCCGCGTTGACGAACACCGGCTTGTTGCCGGACGGGAAGAGCGACGTCGCGTTCGGGGTCGCGCCGCCGCCTTTCGAGACCAGCTCCGCGATCACGGAACCGGTCGCACGCGCGGTCTGCGCGCGCGGCGAGAACTCGATCTGCCTGGCCTTCAGCGTCTGCCCGTCCGTGACGACCGTGGCCTGCCAGCCGGTGTCGGTGGTCAGCACGATGCGGTCGCCGGCGATGTCGTAGTTCGCGCGAAACGCGGAGGCGGTGTTCTTGGGGTCCGTGTAGCGGAACGCGCCTTCGAGCAGCGCGGCTCGGGCGCGGCGCGTATTCGGGTCGAACCAGACCGTGACGATGTCCGACTTGATCTCGCGCGGCTCGGCGCCGAGCTCCTTCATCACCACCTGCGTCGTGGCTTTGAGGTCGCTCACGGCGCGGTTGGCGAGGCCGATGCGGACCACACGCGCCACGATGTCGCGAGCCGGCGGCCCTTCGAGCACCGCGTGCACGGGCGCGTCGCCGCGCGCCTCGGCCACGATGCCGGTGATTTCTCCGTTGGGCCCGAGGTCGGTGTGATAGTGGTCGCAGGTGATGGTCTTGCGGCCGCCGAGGTCCTCGCCGGGGGCGGCGTTGGCGGCCATGACGATCTTCACGTTGCCGTTGCCCTCGATCCCGAGCAGCGTGCGGCGGTCCTGCGTGAAGCGCCCCAGCATCCAGTCCGAGCTGACGCGCTCCGGACCGCGGTCCATCTGCACGCGCTCCTTCCACTCGATCGTGTTCTCGCCGCGGCGGAAGATGCTTTCCACGCCGCGGATCGACATCGGCAGCTCGCCCGGCTGGACCATCACCATGTGCGCCTCGACTTCTTTCGAGAGACGCAGCGTTTCGCCCTGCACGTCGAGGTCGAGCGCGCCGCCCTTGCCCTGCCAGCGGTCGACGCGGAACTGCACCGGGATCTGGTTCGTGAGCCGCGCGCCGTCGTAGTGAATCTCGGCGGTGACGATCTCGACGCCGTCGCTCGAGTTGACGCGCACGCCGCCCTTGGCCTCGGCCTC
>DASVSV010000212.1:0-5824 GCA_036387915.1 Thermoanaerobaculia bacterium | reverse complement strand
CTGGCCGAGCTCGATTTCGTGGAGGGATTTCACGATGCGGACGGGTCGGGTGGGGGATGGGGTGCGACGGTGGTATTGCTGGCGCCGAATTCGCTATGAAGGAAACGTAATGTCAACGCTTTATGAAGAGCTCAGCCGCGTCACCACCTACGAATACAGCGAGGACGAAGTCCGCGAGTTCGAGGCGCTGCACGACGAGATCCGCACGCTGAAGAAAGAGCGCAACGCCGTCATCGTCGCGCACAACTACTACCGTCCCGAGATCCTGAAGGTGGCGGACTTCGTCGGCGACTCGCTCGAGCTGGCGCTGATGGCTTCGAAGGTGCGCGACGCCGACATCATCGAATTCTGCGGCGTCCACTTCATGGCCGAGACGGCGAAGATCGTCAATCCGAACCGCACCGTGCTCCTGCCCAACATGATGGCCGGCTGTCAGCTCGCCGACTCCGCGCCGGCCGAGGACCTGGCGGCACGCATCGCGGAGCTGAAGGAGCAGTATCCCGACCTGGCGGTCGTCAGCTACGTCAACACCACCGCGGCCGTGAAAGCGCTCTCCGACATCATCGTCACCTCGGCCAACGCCTCGAAAGTCGTGCGCACGCTGCCGAACGAGAACATCCTCTTCGTCCCCGACCGCAACCTGGCGAACCATGTCGCGGAGCAGGTGCCGGAGAAGAACATCATCCCGTGGGACGGCTACTGTTACGTGCACGAGCAGATCACTCCGGAGGAGATCCAGCGCATTCGCACGGCCGATCCGGAGCTGGAGATCCTCGTCCATCCCGAGTGCCGTCCCGACGTGGCCAAACTCGCCGACGCGGTGCTCTCGACTTCAGGCATGGTGCGTTACGCGAAAGAGCGTCCGGCCATGCGCTTCCTGATCGTCACCGAGTGCGGTCTCTCCGACCGCCTGGCCATGGAAGTGCCGGAGAAGCAGTTCCTGAAGGGCTGCAAGCTCTGCGCGTTCATGAAAGTGACGACGCTGGAAGACGTCCGCGATTCGCTGCTGCATCTGCGCTACGAGATCGAAGTCCCCGAGGAAGTCCGCGTGCCTGCTGAACGGGCGCTGGTGCGGATGTTCGACGCGTCGGAGTGATGCTCCGCGGGATCCTGTTTCTCAACGCGCGCGCCGGTACCTTCAGTACGGGCGACGAATCGGCTCTGCGGACGATGGCCGCGGAGAACGGACTGCGCGTCGTCGACGTGCGGCCGGATATCGACGTCCGCAAGATCGTGCGCGATTCGCTCGCGGCGGGACTGCGCACCTTCGTCGCCGCCGGCGGCGACGGCACAATCCACTTCGTCGCCCAGGGCCTGGTCGGCACGGAAGGCATCCTCGGCGTGCTGCCGGTGGGGAGCGTCAACCATCTCGCGCGCGACCTGCAGATGCCGATCGACGACTGGCGTGCGGCCTTCGAGATCGCGCTGCACGGCGAGGTGCGGCAGATCGACGTCGGCCGCGTCAACGGCCGCTATTTCATCAACAGCCTGATGCTCGGCATCTATCCGACCATCAGCGAATACCGCGAGCGCTTCCGCTCGATGAACAACCGCTGGCGCGCGTACTTTAAAGCCATCCGCCTGGCGCTACGCCACTTCCCGCACGTGAATCTGGTGGTGGAGCTGGAGGGACGCGTGGAGACGTTCCGCACGCAGCTCTTCGTCGTGGCGGTGAACGCGTACGACCTCTCGCAGCCGGGGATGGTCTCGCCGAAGACGCACTTCAACGACGGCCGCGTGTCGATGTACTCGCTGTCGTTCATGAGCCGCCTGCAGTTCATCCGCGCGACCGCGAAGTACTTCCGCGGCAAGATCGCCGACATCCCCGGCTTCCGCAGCACGCGCACCACGCAGATGCGCGTCGACACCGGCAAGCGCCGTCTGCGCGTCTCGATCGACGGAGAGCTCGTGGAGATGGAGACCCCCCTCCAGATCGCCTGCGTCCCCTCCGCCCTGCTCGTCCGCGCCCCGTCGGTATAAGGAGCGGCGGTTTTGCTATGGAGTGCGGCGGCCCGAGCCGCCGCTTTCAAATTCGGGTGCGAAAGAAAGCAGCGCGCCCCGTTTTTCCGCACGGTCGTCGAAACGCCGCTCTCCAACACGCGTACGCGCAAGACACCATGCGCGCCGTTCCTGCCGCGCGAATTCGAAAGCGGCGGCCTTGCCGCCGCACTCCACAGCACTTTCCAAGATTAGTACTTGTGCGACTCTCCGGAGTGCCGTATTTATATCGCCAGTCAGTCGGACGTCGCAGGCCCGATCGCAACAACTGAAGACGGCGTATCCGCTTCGAGGGACTTCGTTCCCGCCAGGCGTGAGGACACGTGTCGAAAGACTGACGGACTGGTTCTCGAAGATCACCAAGGAGGATGTAAATGGTGCGGAAATATCGTTTTCTTGCAGTCATGGCCGTGTCGGCCTTCGTGCTCGTGGCGCCGCTGGCGTACGGGCAGGCGTTTCTCACTCCGGGCGGACCGCTCGTCCACAATCCGAATGCCCAGGATCATTGCCGGGGCGGCGTGAGACTGGTCGGCGATGTCGGTTACGAAGGGCGCCGCACCACGCCGTGGAACTTCAGCGTGGTCGGCGGCGGCGGGGAGAGCGGGCGCTTCGACCCGACTCCTCTGCTGCAGACGAAGGTGCAGCTCAACCAGGGCTGCCTGAACGCGCACTTCAGCGCGATCGTCGGCAGCCAGGCCACGTACGGCGCAGCCTTCGCGCCGACGGCGCTGTTCCAGGTGACGCTGTCGTACGTCGACCCGATCACCGGCATCGTCGGACCGCCGCAGCACCTCTACGGCCACTGGGAAACCCCGTACGGCGCCTACGGTCCGGCCGTGGCCATCGGTGCGGAGCGCGACGTGGACACGTTCGGTGCGAACTTCTTCGGCCGCATCGGACAGAACTCAGGCGAGTTTCTCCCCGGCGTCTACGTCGTGGACGTCTGGTGGGCCGGCGGTAACCCCGCCGCCGGCGGCGGCGCGATCGGCGCGGCCTTCGTGCTGAAGCTGTATCAGGAGTAGGAGAACACAATGACCCGGAACTATGGTTTTCTCGCAGTCCTGGCCGTTTCGGCGGTCCTGCTCGCGGCGCCGCCGGCGCACGCGCAGGCGTTTCTCACTCCCGGCGGACCGCTCGTCCACAACCCGAACGTTCAGGAGCACTGCAACGGCGCCGTGACGCTCGTCGGCGATGTCGGCGTGGAAGGACGACGTTCGACGGCGTGGAACTTCAGCGCCGTCGGCGGCGGCGGGGAGAGCGGGCGCTTCGATCCCACTCCCGTGCTGCAGACGAAGGTGCAGCTCACCCAGGGTTGCCTCAACGCGCATTTCAGCGCCATCGTCGGCAGCCGCGGCACGTACGGCGCGGCGTACGCGCCGACGGCACTCTTTCAGGTGGCGCTGCGGGCAGTCCTGCCGGCGGGCGGCCTGGGGCCCCCGCAGCACCTGTACGGCCACTGGGAAACTCCCTACGGCGCCTACGGCCCGGCCGTGGCCGTCGATGCGGAACGCGACGTCGATCCCATCTCCGCCAATTTCTTCGGACGCATCGGCTTCGGTCCGAACGAATTCGCGCCGGGACCGTACGTCGTCGACGTCTGGTGGGCCGGCGGTAACCCCGCCCTCGGCGGCGGCGCGACCGGCGCGGCCTTCGTGCTGAAGCTGTATCAGGAGTAGCGACAGGACAAGGGCGGACTCCGGTCCGCCCTCATCTTCCGCCCTCATTCCGATGCCGGCGCGCAGCTCAAGCCGTTTATGATGCGCCGCCCATGCATCCGCGAGTCCGATTCATCCGCCACAAAGGCGTCGACATTCTGCACATCGACTGGTCCCGCGCCACCCCCGAGGAGATGCTCGAGGTGATGGCCGAGGTCAAACGCGTCATGGCCATGCAGCCGGCGGGCACCGTCCGCACGCTGACGACCGTCCAGGATGCGCGCATCAACCGCGCCGTAACCGACGCGCTGAAGGACTACGTCGCCCACAACAAACCGTACGTCCGCGCCGGAGCCGTGGTCGGACTGAACGACCTGAAGATGATCGCCTTCAACTTCGTGAACCGCGTCACCGGCCGCTCGCTACGCGCCATGGATGGCGTCGACGCGGCGAAGGACTGGCTGGCGTCGGCGTGAGGCGTTAGACGTTGCATTGAATTGTGAGCCGGCGGCGAGTAGCGCGGATTGCACAAACGCCAGAAACTCCGCACCTTGCTGCGTCATGTGCATCTCGCCTTCACAAGGCTGATCGATCCGACACGCGTCGCGTGTCATGTAGTATCCGTCGCCGGTCAGAGACTTCGTAGCTCCGTTGTAAGTGACGTCGACACGGTCTACACGTTTCTCGTTGTTGCTGTCGCGTGAGAAGTAGTATTCGAAAACAACACCATCGAAATCAAACCACGCATAGCTCGACGACTCGTTGTGTGACAGAACGTCGGCCGACTCGGTGTGCCACGTAATCCGATGGGCTCGGCTACCGGATGACCTAGACACGACAGGCGAAGTGACATCTTGCAACGTCACACCGTTGCTGGTGGTGAAGTTCTCCGCGCGGGCCGGCAGCGCAAGGGCGACGATCCAAATACGGCAGAACCAGCGATACTGTTCGTAACGAGCGCATGGCGGTTTTGTACCTCCACATCACCAATCTTCGTTTAGTAGGTCGTGGGGTCCGTTTCCGCGCTCTGAACGCGGCGTCGCCGTGCGTGAAAACCCGAGCGGCCCCAAAAGACTGCTGTTGCTGTGAACGTGGCGAGTGCAAGCGCGGAGATGATCCGGTTGCTGCCTCGCGCAGCCGGAACAAGCTCAGCCGCAACCCAGACGGCAATCGCAGCCGCTGCGACAGCACATGAGAAGCTCGTGAACGTCCCCTCCGCTCCGCGGCGAAAGAGCGCTATCAGCGATATGACGACTGACGCAACGCCAAATAGGAGCACGAAGATGAGCATGAAACGCCCCCCTCCAAGGCTGCAGATCAGGGTTTCTGGCAAGCAACAGAAATGCCGTCTCGGCGCATCGGTTTCGCTACCAGTGTGTAGTCGAGAATAGGCTCGCGAGCGACTCTTTGGCGGGGTCGGTCCACCGCATTTGCGGCCGTCGAACGACCGTTTCGGTGCAGTCGATGACTACGCCGGTGCATTGGTCCGCGAGCGCGCGTTCAGGCGAGCCAGGGACCGCCGGCGGTGCGGAAGTGGTCGGGCGAGGCCGCGTTGCTTGCGTCGGGAGGCCGCCGCCACAACCTGGGCTCGTGCAATCAGAATTGTCATCCCGAGCGTCGAGTCGAGGGACCTGGGCGGGAAGGGGGCGCGCTGAACACGCCCGAGGACACATAAGACTACCACCCGTACTCCAATATCCTTCGAGTAACGTACGGCGTTACCGCCGCAGGACTCTTAGCCGCTGCGCCCTTCGTGTCGTGGGAGTAGTAAGTAGACACAGGTTCGCCTCCGGCACGTCCCCGGTGGCATGCGCGTCGAGACTGCTCCAGATCCCTCGCTCCACTCGCGTTAACCCCACCTACCGACAAATCAACTGATAAACCCCCACCACGTCGTCCCTCACATCGTCCAAATCCGCTTTGATGCGGGTGACGATTTCCTGGAACTCGGGGGTGCCTTGGAGGGGTTGGAGCCAGGGGTGTTTGACTAGGGCGTACCAGGAGTGGTTGCCTAGGTCGGCGCAGCGGCGGAGCCAGGCCAGGGCTTCGGGGGTGTCGCCGAGTTTGGCGTAGATCAGGGTGACGCGGAGGGCGGCCCAGTGGTTGCGCAGGGCGTCGGCTTCGAAGGTCTTGACGGCGGCCAGGGCGGCGTTGCGGTCGCCGCGGGCGGC
>DASVSV010000211.1:0-22000 GCA_036387915.1 Thermoanaerobaculia bacterium | reverse complement strand
TATGAAAGCGGCGGCTAAGGCCGCCGCACTCCATAAAACTCATCCGATTTCCTGTTTGAGTACCCCCCGCAACTCCTCCGCGATCCTGCGGATCAGGGCGTCGTCCTCTCCTTCCACCATCACTCGGACGAGGTTCTCGGTGCCGGAGTAGCGGACCAGGATCCGGCCGCGGCCGTCGAGTTGCTGCAACGCCTGCGCGTGAGCGGCCTGGTATTTCGGCAGCGACTCGAGCGGCGGCTTCGAGCCGACCCTCTCGTTGAGCAGGAGCTGCGGCATCGGGTCGAAGGTGTGCAGCTCGGAGAATGGGCGGCCGATCTCGGCCAGGATGTGGCCGAAGACGAACGCCGTGTGGATGCCGTCGCCGGTGGTGTGCACGGAGCGGTCGATGATGTGGCCCGACTGCTCGCCGCCGAGGACCGCGTCGCGCTCGATCATCTGCTCGAGGACGTACTTGTCGCCGACCTGCGCGCGGCAGAGCTCGATGCCGTCGGCCTGGAGCTGCTTCTCGAAGCCGAAGTTCGACATCACCGTCGTGACGACGCACGGTCCGCGCAGCTCGCCGCGCCGCTGGAGGTGCTTGGCCCAGAGGTAGATGATCTCGTCGCCGTCGCGGATCTTTCCTTTGTCATCCGCGAAGATGGCCCGGTCCGCGTCGCCGTCGAACGCGACGCCGTAGTCGGCCTGCTGCTCGACGACCACCTGCGCCAGCCGCTCCGGATGCATCGCGCCGGCGTTGGCGTTGATGTTCGTGCCGTTCGGCGCGTCGTTGATGACCACGACTTCCGCACCGGCGCGGCGGAACACCTCGGGCGCGATGCGATACGAGGCGCCGTGTCCCGTGTCGAGCACGACTTTCTTCCCCTTCAGCGCGTTGGGCGGCGCGTCCTGGGTGAGAAAGGCCTCGTACTTTTCGATGAGCTCGATGTTCTCGGTGAGTGGCGTCTCCGGGACCGTGACCTCTTCGCGGCGCAGCGCGCGCATCTCGTCCTCGATCTCTTCCTCGACCGAGTCCGGCACCTTCATGCCGTCGTGGCCGAAGATCTTCACGCCGTTGTCTTCGTAGGGATTGTGCGATGCGGAGATCGAGATCGCCGCCGCGGCGTCGGTGGTCCGGCAGAGATACGCAATGCCCGGTGTCGGGAGCACGCCGACGAGAATGGCCGTCGAGCCGCCCTGGGCCAGTCCCGCGGAAAGCGAGCGCGCGATCTCCGGACCCGACTCGCGCGTGTCCATGCCCAGGAGCACCGTCGCTCCGTTCACGCGATGGGCGAGTGCTTCGCCGAGGGCGAACATCGTCGCCGGATCGAGCGGGTATTGATGCGCCTTGGCGCGGATGCCGTCAGTGCCGAAGAGTTGTCTCATTGTGTGCTTGTCGTCTGGGTTGTTGCGGTATCGGTCGTGTCGGTTGCAGCCGGCGGAAGCGTGGGACCGACCTCGGCGAGCACCGGGACCGTGACCTGCGTCGTGAGCGGCGAGAGGACCCGCACCAGCGGCGAGTCCGAGATGACGGTGACGTTCTGCACGAACGTCCCCGTGCGGCCGGTCATGATAATGCGCTCGGTCGTCACCTCGCTCAGTTTCATGAGCTGCGACGCCGGCCCCGAGCAGAGCGCCATTTCGGGCTGGGCGGTGGCCTGTCCGATGATGAACCCGGCCGGCGCCGTTCCCTCGAGATACGGCCGGATCGGCACCGCGCGCTGCCGCAGCGGCTCCACGCGGAAGCGGATCTTGTTCGGCGTGATCGAGACGACCTCGATGTCCTCCGGCACGTTGATGTGCTGCGGACGGATGGTGATCTCCACCTCGCCGGCCTTGTTGATCGAGCTCAGGTCCGCCGACGCCTCGAGGGTCTGCGAGGCCAGCGTCCGCAGATCGGACTTCCGCCCGCGCACGCGCACCGAAACGTTGCTGCGGATGTCGGCCGTGGTGATGACCAGCGACGGCGGCATGCCGACCAGCGACAGCGTCGCGCTGACGACGCGCTCGTGCACCGGCTCGCGGCGCGACAGCGAGACGTACCACCAGAGGATGCACGCCAGCAGCAGCGAGACGAGCTTCAGGCCGAGGTTCTTCATTGCGGCGCCATCAGTTTATCCCGCGCGTAGACGCGGGATCTTCGGTGCACCCTGCACCACCGTCCGACGTGGCATGCACATCCGGTTCGCACCAGAGATCCCGCGTCTATGCGCGAGATAAACTCTCCTCCGGCACTCCGAAACGATCGACCAGCAGCGCGCGGAGCTGCGCGTGGTCGACATGCTCGCGCAACACGCCATCGGCGGCGATGGCCATCGACCCATTCTCCTCGGAGATGACGATCACCATCGCATCCGTCTCCTCGCTCAGGCCGATCGCGGCGCGATGGCGCGTGCCGTGCGCGAGCTTCGGGTCGGGCGTCGCCGTCAGCGGCAGGAACGCGTTGGCGGCGGCGATGCGGTTGCCGCGGATCAGCACCGCGCCGTCGTGCAGCGGCCCGCCGGGCGTGAAGATCGCGACCAGCAACTCATTGGTCACGATGGCGTCGACCGGCTTCGCGCCGTCCTCGTACATGCGCAGCGTCTGCCGTCCTTCGATGGCCATCAGCGCGCCGACGCGTTTCGCCGCCAGCACGTCGCATGCGTTCACGATCGCGTCGATCGACACCGTCCCCTCGGGGCGGCGGGAGAAGAGCGCCAGCGGGTCGGCGACCATGCGCGCCAGGGCGCGGCGAATCTCCTGCTGGAACAGCACGATCACCGCGAAGGGGAGATAGAAAAGGATCTGCGCGGAGATGGCCTCGAGCGCCGGCAGGTCGAAGGCGCGGGAGATGAAGAACGTCGAGCCGAGGATGACCAAGCCGATGGAAATCTGCATCGCGCGCGTGCCGCGGATCAGCGCGAAGATCGAGTAGATGATCACCGTGACGATGGCGATGTCGGCCGCGTCGCGCCACGTGAAGTTGAGCGACAGCAGCCGGTCGAACAGGTTCATGACCAGGCCTCGATCGCCGACAGCACCTTCAGGAAATCCATCGTCTCGCGGACATCATGCACCCGCACGATGCTCGCGCCGCCGCGATGCGCCGCGGCCACGGCCGCCAGCGAGCCGGCCATGCGCGCCGGTCCGGCCTCCTGGCCGGTGAGCTTGCCGATGAAGCCCTTGCGCGACGCGCCGATCACCAGCGGCGCGAGACGCGTGAGCTCCTCGCAGCGCGCCAGGAGCTCGAGGTTGTGCTCCTGCGTCTTGCCGAAGCCGATGCCGGGATCGACCAGGATCTGAAACTCCGCGATTCCGGCGAGCATGGCCTCGTCGCGCCACTCCGACAGCTCGTCCATCACCTCTGTGACGACGTCGTCGTAGTGAATGTTCTCCTGCATCGTGCGCGGCTCGCCGCGCATGTGCATCAGGATCACCGGCACGCCGCGCTGCGCGACGAGGCGCCGCATCTCCGGATCGTGCCGCAGTGCGCTGACGTCGTTCACGATGTCGGCGCCTGCGTCGAGCGCCGCCTGCGCCACGCTGGCCTTGCGCGTGTCGACGGAGATGCGGATCTCCGTGCGCGCGCGCAGGGCCTCGATCACCGGCACCACGCGCTCCAGTTCTTCGTCGACGGAAACGCCCTCGGAGCCGGGCCGCGTCGACTCGCCGCCGACGTCGATGACGGCCGCACCCTCCGCCTCCATCCGCAGCGCCGACTCCAGTGCGCGCCGCCGGTCAAAGTGCACGCCCCCGTCCGAGAACGAGTCGGGCGTGACGTTGAGGATGCCCATCACCTCCGGAATCACACGTCGCGTTCCCTGCGAATCCGCGCCCCTAACGCGTTCAGCCGCTCGTCGATGCGCTCGTAGCCGCGGTCGATCTGATGCACGTTGTGGATCGTGCTCTCACCCTTCGCGCAGAGCGCGGCCAGCAGCAGGGCCATGCCGGCGCGGATGTCAGGACTGGAGATCTCCGCGCCGTGCAGCCGCGCGCCGCCGACGATGATGGCGCGATGCGGATCGCAGAGGATGATCCGCGCGCCCATGCCGATCAGTTTGTCGGTGAAGAACAGGCGCGACTCGAACATCTTCTCGAAGATCATCACCGTCCCCTCGGCCTGCGTGGCGATGATGATCATGATCGACAGCAGGTCGGCCGGAAACAGCGGCCACGGACCGTCGTCGATCTTCGGCACCGCGGCGCCGATGTCGTAGCGCACGCGCAGCTCCTGCTCTTTCGGGACGCGGATGTTCCGCCCCTCGATCTTGATCTCGACACCGAGCTTCTCGAGCATGTGCCGCACCGCGTACATGTGCTCGGGGACGCCGTCCTCGATCACCAGCTCGCTGCGCGTCACCGCGGCCAGGCCGATGTACGAGCCGACCTCGATGTGATCGCTGTTGATGTAGAAATCGGCGCCGTGCAGCGCGTCGACGCCCTGGATGGCCAGCGAGTTCGTGGCGATGCCGGAGATCTGCGCGCCCATCTTGTTGAGCAGGTGACAGAGGTCCTGCACGTGCGGCTCGGCCGCGGCGTTGTAGATCGTGGTCTCGCCCTCGGACAGGACCGCGGCCATGACGGCGTTCTCGGTCGCGGTCACCGACGCCTCGTCGAGGAACATCTTCTTCCCCTTCAGCGTCCGCGCCTGCATGCGGTATTCGTGCGCCGAGACTTCGATCTGCGCGCCGAGAGCTTCGAGGGCTAGGAGATGGGTATCGACGCGGCGGCGGCCGATGGCGTCGCCGCCCGGCTTGGCCACCGAGACATTGCCGCAGCGCGCGAGCAGCGGACCGGCCAGCAGGATCGAGGCGCGGATCTTTTTCGAGAGCTCGACGTCCGGCTCGCAGGAGATCTCGCCCTTCGCGGTGATGCGGACCACGTTCGGCTCCAGCTTCTCGACCTTCGCCCCGATCCCCTCGAGGATCTGCAGCATGACCCGGACGTCCTGGATGTCCGGCAGATTGCGCAGGATCACCGGTTCGTCCGTGAGAAGACACGCCGCGAGGATCGGCAGTGCCGCGTTCTTGTTGCCGCCCGGCTTGATGGTCCCCTCGAGCCTGCGGCCGCCTTCGACAATGAAGCGTTCAGCCATTGGCGCGGGATCATAGCCCAGGGGGGAGGCAGCAGGGCGCGGGCGCAGGAGATTTGTGGCCGAGGGGGCAGGTGGCAGGGAGCGGGGCGCAGAAGATTCGCGATCTCCCGTGCTTCATCTCCTGCCCCCTGCGACCTGCGACCTGCGCCCTCTGTTACCATCACCACCATGTTCGTGGCCCCTCTCTCGTCCGGTTCGGCCGGTAACGCCTACTGGTTCGAGAGCGACGGGACCGCGATCCTGGTCGACGCCGGCATCGGTCCGCGCGACACGAAGAAGCGGCTGGAGATCGTCGGCCGCGACATCGAGCGCCTGGCCGCCATCGTGGTCACGCACGAGCATTACGACCACATCCGCGGCGCCGAGAAGATCGCCCGCAAGTACGAGGTGCCGATCTACCTCACCAACGGCACGCTGAAAGCCTCGAAGATCGACACCACCGATCTGAAGACCGTCATCTTCGAGAACGACACGTCGTTCACCATCGGCGAGCTGCAGGTGCACGCCCGCAAGACCATCCACGACGCCGCCGACCCGTCCTGCTTCGTGGTCGAGGCGCGCGACGGGACACGCGTCGGACTGGCCAGCGACCTCGGCACGGTCAACTCCGAAGTGATGCAGCACCTCAGCGGCTGCGACGGCCTCTTCTTCGAGGCCAATCACGACCTGGACATGCTGCGGGCCGGGTCCTATCCGTGGTCGCTGAAGCGCCGGATCATGTCGCGCTTCGGGCACCTCTCGAACGACGACTCCCTCAGCGCCGTGCAGCGCCTCCTCGGCTCGGAGCTGAAGACGCTCTGCATGATCCACCTCTCGCAGAAGAACAACCACGAGTCGATCGTCCGCGACATGTGCACGCGCCTCCTCCGCCGCACCGGCGCCAGCCTCGAGTTTTCCATTGCCAAACAGTTCGAGCCGACGGGCCTCTTCGACGTCGCGCGGCGCCGTGCGCGGACGAGCCCCGCGGGGCAGATGTCCTTGTTCTAGAATGCCCCCGCAATGAAAGCGACCGTCACCGTCGAGCTCAAACCGTCCGTCCTCGACCCGCAGGGCAAGGCCATCGAGCACTCCCTCGGCTCCCTCGGCTTCGGCGGCGTGGAAGATGTCCGCGTCGGCAAGCTGTTTCGCATCACGCTTGCAGACAGTGGCCAGACTCGCGAAGACGTCGAAACGCAGCTCCGTCAGATGTGCGAACGGCTGCTCGCAAACACGGTCATGGAGAAGTTCTCCTACACCCTGGAAGAATAGTTCTCGGATCAGCCTCGCGCTTGCGTTCCTGCTGCTCGCGTTCGGAGCCAGCGCCGCGACGCTGACTCCCGTCGCCACCAAAGACAAGAAAGTCGTCCGCCGCTGGGCATTGCCCGGCGATCCGCGCGGCGTCGCCGTCGGCGCGGACGGCACGGTGTACGTCGGCCTCGCGGAATCGCAGGCCGTCATCGCGATCGATCCCGCCACCGGCGCGATCCGCAAGCGCGTGGTGCTCGACTCCGCGCATATCGCCGCGACGAAGGAGCTGGTCACGCTCCGCACGAACGCCGACCGCACGCGCCTCTACATCGCCAACGGCAGCGACGAGAGTGCGCTGATCCTCTCCCTCCCCGACCTCGGCGTCCTGCGCGAGCTGACGATGGAGGGGGAGATGATCCACGACGTCCTCCCCGATCCCCGCGGACGTTACATCTACGTCCTCGGCCGCCGCGTGCACGTCTTCGACAGGGACGGCCGTACCGAGCTGCGCACGCTGCCGGTGGAAGAGCCGATGGCCATCGCCGCCAGCGGCACCACGATCGCCGTCTTTTCCTCCGCCGATTTCGGCACGGCGAAAGCGCCCGTTAAAGCAACGGCAGTCACGCTCTTCGACACGAAGACATTCGCGCAGCTCGCGCGCGAGCCGCTCCAGACGCAGCAGCACATCGAGTCCGCGCTCTTCGCCGCGAACGACCGGGCCCTGCTTGCATTCAGCCGCGACACGCTCTTCGAGCGCGCCGTGATCTCGCGCCCGCTGCGCCCGTCATCCTCGCGCCTGGACATGGGCGAGCTCGTGAACACGAACCGCGTCTGCCTCCCCGAGGGAAGCGGACCGCAGGTCGCGACGCTCGCCGGCAGCGACACCCTGCTCGTCTACGGCGAACGCCGCTGCAGCGCCAGCGCCGCCTTCACCGGCTCCCCCCGCGGCGTCACCCCCGCTTCGCTCTACGGCATCAGCGCCTACGCGATCGCATATGACCCGAACACGAACACGCTCGTGGCCACGGATCGCTCCGGCACGCTGACGATCTACTCAGTCCCGCGGCCAGCCGTCTCGAAGTGATATGGAGTGCGGCGGCCTGGCCGCCGCTTTTGTATTCGCGACCGGCACTGCCGAGACGCACCCAAATCGCAGGTCGCTCCCGAATTTAAAAGCGGCGGCTCAGGCCGCCGCACTCCACAACGTCCGTGGCAACGCGCTGATAAACTCCCGCTCATGAAATTCGGCATCGTCGTCCTCCCCGGCTCGAACTGCGATCACGACGCGCTGCACGTCACGCAGAACGTCCTCGGCGCCGAGGCCGAGGTGCTGTGGCACAAGGACACGGACCTCAAAGGCGCCGACTGCGTGATCATCCCCGGCGGCTTCGCGTACGGCGATTACCTCCGCGCCGGCGCGCTCGCGAAATTCGCTCCGGTCATGGGCGCCATCAAGCGCCACGCGGAGCAGGGCGGTCTGGTCTTCGGGATCTGCAACGGCTTCCAGGTGCTGACCGAGGTCGGCCTGCTGCCCGGCGCGCTGATGCGCAATCAGCACCTGCGCTTCCTGGCCCGCGACGTCTTCATCCGCGCCGAGCAGACCGACACGCCCTTCACGAACGCGCTCGAAATCGGCCAGATCCTGCGCACGCCGATCGCGCACGGCGAGGGGAACTACTTCGCCGACGAGGCCACGCTCGACGAGCTGGAAGCGAATCGCCAGGTGGTCTTCCGCTACTGCGACGACGCCGGCCGCATCACCGCCGAGGCCAATCCGAACGGGTCCGCGCGCAACATCGCCGGCATCTGCAACAGCGGCCGCAACGTGCTCGGCATGATGCCCCACCCGGAACGCTGCGCCGAGTCGATCCTCGGCAACGCCGACGGCCTCGGCGTCTTCCAGTCCATCGCGGCGGCGCTGGCGCGGGCCTGAGCGCGCCGACGCGCGTCGACAGCCGAACGCGGCGCTCTCCTCGCATAGAATCCGCCGCATGGCTCAAGAGATCGACGCACTCCTGCAGGAAAACCGTGAGTTTCCGCCGTCGGAGGAGTTCCGGCGCCAGGCCAACGTCAACGACCCCGGCGTATGGGACAAGGCCGCGAAGGATCGCGAGCAGTACTGGGCCGGCTGGGCCGAGGAGCTCGACTGGCACTCGAAGTGGGACACGGTCCTCGACTGGAAGCCGCCCTACGCGAAATGGTTCGACGGCGGCACGCTCAACGCCTCCTTCAACTGTCTCGACCGCCATCTGGAGAAGCGCGGCGACAAGGTCGCGCTGCTGTGGGAAGGCGAGCCGCCGAACGAAGTGCGCCGCATCACCTACAGCGAGCTGCACGCCGACGTCTGCCGCTTCGCCAACGCGCTGAAATCGCTCGGCGTGACCAAAGGCGACGTCGTCGCGATCTACATGCCGCTCATCCCCGAAGCCGTCGTGGCCATGCTGGCCTGCGCGCGCATCGGCGCGATCCACTCCGTCGTCTTCGGCGGCTTCTCCGCCGACGCGCTCAAAGACCGCATCCAGGACGCGTCCGCGAAAGTCTGCATCACCGCCACGAGCGGCTTCCGCCGCGGCTCGGTCGTGCAGCTCAAGAAGACCACCGACGCGGCCGTCGCCGAGTGCCCGTCGATCGAGAAAGTGGTCGTCGTCCGCCGCCGTGCGGAAGACGAAGTGACGCTCACCGATCGCGACGTCTGGTACCACGACCTCATGTCCGCGGCCGACATCTGGTGCGAGCCGGAGTGGGTCGAGTCCGAGCACATGCTCTACGTCCTCTACACCTCGGGCAGCACCGGCAAGCCGAAAGGTATCGTGCACACCACCGGCGGCTATCTCACCGGCTGCCTGGCCACGACCAAGGTGGTCTTCGACCTCAAAGAGGAAGACATCTACTGGTGCACCGCCGACATCGGCTGGGTCACCGGTCACTCGTACGTCGTCTACGGCCCGCTCGCCGCCGGCGCGACGGTGATGCTTTACGAAGGCGCGCCCGACTGGCCGCAGAAAGACCGCTTCTGGGAGATCATCGAGCGGCACAAGGTCACGATCTTCTACACCGCGCCGACCGCAATCCGCGCGTTCATGAAATGGGGACGCGAGCTGCCGAAAGCGCACGACATGTCTTCGCTGCGCCTGCTCGGCAGCGTCGGCGAGCCGATCAACCCCGAGGCCTGGATCTGGTATCAGGAGAACATCGGCGGCGGACGCTGTCCGATCGTCGACACGTGGTGGCAGACCGAGACCGGCGCGATCATGATCACGCCGCTGCCGGGCCTCGTCCCGACCAAGCCCGGCTCCGCGACGAAACCGTTCCCCGGCATCGACGCGAAGATCCTCGACGAGCGCGGCAACGAAGTGCCGGTCGGCGGCGGCTATCTGGCCGTGACCTCGCCGTGGCCGTCGATGCTGCGCGGTATCTGGGGCGATCCGGAGCGCTACGAGAAGCAGTACTGGTCGAAGTGGCCCGGCATCTACTTCACCGGCGACGGCGCGAAGCGTGACGAGGACGGCTACTTCTGGCTCCTCGGCCGCGTCGACGACGTGATGAACGTGGCCGGACACCGCATCGGCACGATGGAAGTCGAGTCGGCGCTGGTCGACCACCAGTCGATCGCCGAGGCCGCGGTGGTGGGCATGGCGCACGACATCAAGGGCACCAGCATCGCCGCGTTCGTGATCGTGAAGGAAAGCCATCGCGACAGCGCGCTCGCCAACCCCGCGGAATTCGAGCGCGAGCTGAAGGCGCACGTGGCCGAGAAGATCGGCGCCATCGCCCGTCCGGAGAAGATCATCGTCACGGTGGATCTGCCGAAGACGCGCTCCGGCAAGATCATGCGCCGCCTGTTGCGCGACATCGCCGAAGGCCGCGCCCTCGGCGACGTGACCACGCTCGCCGACCCGGCCGTCGTGGCCACGCTGAAAGAGAAATACGAGGAAGAAGCCTGACTGAGTTCACCGTGAGCGCAGCGAAGGGTCGATGGAGCCCTCACGACGAACCGAGCGATTCACGAGGGGGCTCCACTGATCCTTCGCTGCGCTCAGGATTGATTTGAATGACGAAAGTAGCCCTGATCACCGGCGGCTCGCGCGGCATCGGCCGCGTCACCGCGATGCGCCTGCTCACCGACGGCTGGTCCGTCGCGTTCACGTACGGCAAGTCGAAGGACGCGGCGCTGGCGTTCGAGGCGGAGTCGAAGGGACGCGCCGCCGCGTACGAAGCCGACATCCGCGATCACGACATGAATCGCAGCGTGGCCGAGCAGGTGGCGAAGAAGTTCGGCGCCATCGACGCGCTGGTCAACAACGCCGGCGTGCGCCAGGACGCGCTGCTCTACAACATGAGCCCCGAGCAGTGGGACGAGGTACTGGACACGAACCTGCGCGGCGCGTGGTCGATGACCAAGGCCGTCGTGCCGCTGATGATGCAGCAGCGCCGCGGCGCGATCGTGAACGTGGCCTCCCTCTCCGGATTGCACGGCGTGGTCGGACAGACGAATTACTCCGCGGCGAAGGGCGCACTGATCGCCATGACACGCTCGCTCTCACGCGAGGTCGCACGCAGCGGCATCCGCGTGAACTGCGTCGCGCCGGGGCTCGTCGACACGGACATGATCGCGGCGCTCGATGCCGAGGTGAAGCGGGAGATGATCCGCCAGATCCCGATGCGCCGCGCCATCCGCGCCGAGGAAGTGGCCGCGGCCATCGCCTTCCTCCTGTCCGACGACGCGAGCGGAATTACCGGACAGGTGCTCGCGATTGATGGCGGGGCTTCGGCCTGAATTCATGCTGAGCGAAGCGAAGCATCAATGGAGCCCTCTCGCAGCCCGAGCCATGTTTCGAGAGGGCTCCATTGATCCTTCGCGTTGCTCAGGATTAACCGCACCTCGATGAACTACTTCTCCGTCGTCATCCCGACTTACAACCGCGTCGACATGCTCGTGCGCGTGCTCGACGCGCTGAACGCGCAGGCCGAGGCGCCGCCATTCGAAGTGATCGTCGTCAACGACGGCTCGACGGACGACACGGATCGAGTGATCTCGCAGCGTAGCGGCATCACCTTCCGCACGCAGCCGAATGGCGGACCGGGACGGGCGCGCAATCACGGCGTGTCGCTGGCCACGGGCAGGTTCGTCGTCTTCATCGGCGACGACACGGTGCCGGAGCCGCGGTTCCTCGCCGAGCACGCACGCATCCATCGCCAGTCGAACGACGACGCGCTGACCGCGGCCCTCGGCTACACCGGCTGGCCGCGCGGCGAGCGCGTCACCGCGTTCATGGACTACATCAACGACTACGGCCTGCAGTTCGGCTACAAGCTGATCAAGGACGGCGAGACCGTCCCGTTCAACTTCTTCTACACGTCGAACATCTCCATCTCGCGCGAAGTGCTGGCCGCGCATCCGTTCGACACGACCTTCCCCTCGGCTGCATGGGAAGACATCGAGCTGGCGTTCCGGCTCGACAAGCTGGGACTGAAGATCCGCTACAACGCCCGCGCGGTGACGCGGCACTACCATCCGATGGACGTCGACTCGTTCGCGCGGCGGCAGTACACGGTCGGCAAGTCCGGCGCGATCTTCTACCAGAAGCATCCCGAGCTCGGTCACTTCCTCGGCGTGCACGAACTGGAAACGCGCAGGCTCGCCTCCGAGGCGCAGTTGTCGTGGTTGCGGCGGCGGGCGCGGGTCGGCGAAAAGTTCCGCCTCCTGGCGCGGCCGAACGTCTTCGAGACGCTGATGCGCGAACATTACCTGCGCGGCTTGCGGGACGGACTTCGATCGTGACTGCGCCTTTGACGTTCGCTGTCATCCCGAGCGTCGAGTCGAGGGACCTGGGCGGGAGGGGACACGCTGCACGTCCCGCTGCATGGCCATCGTGCCCCCGCCCACCCAGGTCCCTCGACTCACGCTCGGGATGACAAACCCTGGTTTCATGCCCGCCTCGCCGGCGCGCACGCCGTCTGCGCGGCTCCGGATGACAGGTAGAATCGCACGCCAGTGTTCATCACTTTCGAGGGCCCGGAAGGTTCCGGCAAAACCACGCAGCAACAGCGGCTCGCGGCGCACCTGCGCGAGCGCGGCCGCACCGTCGTCACGACCAAAGAGCCGGGCGGCACGCCGCTGGCGGACCGCATCCGGGCCATCCTGCTCGACAGCGCCAACGTCATCGACCCGATCGCGGAAGTGTTCCTCTTCGCGGCGTCGCGGCGGCAGCACACGACCGAGGTCATCGAGCCGGCGCTGGCGCGCGGCGAAGTGGTGCTGTGCGACCGCTACGCCGATTCGACGCTCGCGTATCAAGGATTCGGCCGGCTGATCGATCTCGATCGCCTGCGCAATCTGAACGACTGGGCCACGGACGCGCTGAAGCCACACGTCACGTTGCTGTTCGACCTGCCGGAGGAAACGGGATTGCGTCGCGCGAACTCGCGCAATGCCGGCGCGGCGCAGGACGAGGGACGCTTCGAGGCGGAAGACCTTCGCTTCCACCGGCGGGTGCGCGAGGGATATCTTGCGATGGCGCAGGCGGAGCCGCGGCGGTTCGCGGTCGTCGCCGCGGACGGCACCATCGACGAAGTCTTCTCGCGGACGCTGGTGGTGCTGCAGGATCGGGCGCCGCAACTCTTCTCATGACCACGACCTCACTTCTCCTCGACACTGCAAAGCGCGGCGAGCTGCATCACGCGATGATCCTGCACGGGCCGATGCCTGCGCTGCTGCGCGACGTGGCCGTGCGCGTGGCCAAGACCCTGAACTGCCTCAACGGCTCGACCGGCGACGACTGCACGTCGTGCGTGCGCATCGACCGGCGGATGCATCCCGACGTGCACTTCATCGAAGCCGCGGCGGACAAGAAGCTGATCGCCGTCGAACAGATCCGCGAGATCGTCAGCGAGTCGACGCTCCGTCCCTACGAGGGACGCAACAAAGTGTTCATCATCGATCCCGCGGACGGGCTCAGTCCGTCGAGCTCGAACTCGCTGCTCAAGACGTTCGAGGAGCCGACGCGCGACACGACGTTCATCCTGATCACGCGGTCGGTGGACCTGCTGCTGCCGACGATCAAGTCGCGTTCGCAGCACATCTACATCGGCGACACCTCGCGGACGCTGACCGGCCCGCGCGAGGCCTCGCGCATCCGCCAGGTGGCGCTGCTCGAGGAAGGGGAAGCCCTCGGCGGCACGATCATCGACCTGCTGCACCGCTACGCCACGCGAGGCGAGTCGGCAGCGCTGCTCGCGCTGGCGGCGATCGTGGCCGACCACGATGACGTGAAGGACGCCATCGCCCTCCTCGGCGCGATCCTGTGCGACGTCGTCGCGCTCGATCCCGCGGAGTCGCTCGACCCGAAGAAGCTCGCCGAGATCCGCGACCACATCCCCCGCGAGCGCCTCCTCGCCGCCGCCGACGCCAGCATGGCCGCCATCCGCTGGCTGGGCGTCAACGCGGATGTGCGCCTGCTGGCGGAGAGCGTCGTCGCCGCGCTGATCGCGGAAACGTAGGGCATTGCGGCTGTAAGCGGTTACAAAAAGAATGACCCCGCCGTTTCCGGCGGGGTCGGGATACTTACTGGATGGGGCCGACGCGTAGGCTCGGGAGGTGAGATTGACTTGGGTCGGTAAGATTCAAGGAAGAGTCAAAGAGGCAGAACTACTTTTGGCAGGCTGATACAAAGGAAAGCTTCCTCGCCTGCCCATCCAGTAAAACTTTGTCCATTTCGGGGCGCATTATAGAACGACTTATTCGACTTTGTGAAACTTTTCTCAATGTTACGAGAAGGTGACAAGCCTCTGAACAGTCGATACATACAGCACATTTGGTGAATGTCCGGTAGTGTAAAGCCAAACGGGCGTTCGGTCCAGAAGCTTCCACCCGGCGGACCAAGTGAATGATCGTTCACCGCGATGTAGCAGGTCAGCGGGAGGCGGGCTCAACCAGATTCGGGAGCGGCGCCAGCGACTTGGCGAGGGAAACGTGCCCCGCCAGCGTCTCCGCCGGCGTTCCGTTGATCAGCACCCGCACCCGCCGCGCCTCGGCGAAGTTCGCAGACAGGCTCTGCACCAGCGAGTAGACGGACATCAGTTCCTGATGACTTCCGGTTCCCCACCCCTGCGAAAGGGTGGCTCCGCCGAGGTCCACGACGACTGTCCCGCCCGGCAATACGTACGCGCCGCGCAGGACGGTGTCGGCCGGCAGCAGGCGGCCGAGGGGCGGTTTCGACGGACCCTTCAACAGCTCGCGGACCACGGCCGGAATCGCCGCCGCCGGACTCTCCGGCAGGGCAATGTTGCGCGTCTCCGCGCCGAGCAGCATCTGCGGCGACTCGTAATAGAGCCGCACCGCGCGAACGCTGACTTTGTTCGCGGCATTGAGGTTCGCCGTCGCCGCGTCGTTCTTCTTTTTGCACCCGCCGGCGATGACCAGGATCGTCAGCGCGCATGTCATCCCGAGCGTGAGTCGAGGGACCTGGGCGGGCGGGCGGCACGCAACTCGTTTTCGTGCGCGAGCAGCGCGCCACCACCCGCCCAGGTCCCTCGACTCACCCTCGGGATGACAGCGCACTACCGCTCCGTCCTCGTCGCGGGCGTTGCCGGCTGGGTCGTCGTGGCAGGCGCGGGCTTGGGTACGGGCGGCGCGGTGGTTGTGGCAGCCGGCGCTGCGGTCGAGGGCGCGGGCGCCGTAGCCGCCGGAGCGGGCGCGGCCGGCTGCACGAGCCCGATGCGGGTCTCGTACGCCGTTTTGTAGCGGACGACGGCGCGCGTGAGCGCGTCCACCATCAGGTTCTGAAACTCGTCGGTCTGCAGCTTCGCCTCTTCCTCGGGGTTGCTGACGAAGCCGATCTCGACGAGCGCGGCCGGCATCGTCGCGCCGACCAGCACCTTGAACGGCGCCTGCTTCACGCCGCGATTGGCGACGGCTGTCGCGGCATTCATCTCTTCCTGAATGGTCTGCGCGAAGCGGCTCGACTCCTCGACGTACGCCTGGTGCGCGAGGTCCCACAGGATCAGATTGAGGTCATTCGCGGAGGTCGACGAGACGGAGGCGTTCTCCGTCTCCGCTGCCTTGCGCGCCAGCTCGTCCGAGGCTTCGAGCGACAGAAAGTACGTCTCCGAGCCCTTCGCGTTCTTCACGACAGCCGCGTTCAAATGTACGGAGAGAAAGAGGTCGGCCTTGTACTGATTGGCAACGGCGGTGCGCTGGTCGAGCGAGATCAGCGTGTCGTCGTCGCGGGTGAGCACGATGCGCGCGCCGGTCTTCGCCGCGAGCGCGCTCGAGAGCTTGCGCGCGATGGCCAGCGTGACGTCCTTCTCGAGCAGTCCGCCCGCGCCGCTGGCGCCGACGTCCTTGCCGCCATGACCGGGGTCGATGACGATCGTGCGGATGCCCGGAACGTCGGTCTGCGGCTTCAGGCCCGGCAGCGGCAGCGTGGTGCCGGGCGTGGCCGCGGCGCCTTTACGCAGGTCGAGCACGATGCGCGGCGGGTCCTGGAGCTGATACGCGTCGCCGACCACGTCCACCGCCGTGAGCTGGATGCGCAGCTCGCTGCCCGCGAAGGTGAGCTTCGCGATGTACGGATCTTCGTACGTCTGCTCGCCGAACGGCGCGCGCACCGGACCCTTGAAGCGCACGACGTACGCGTCCGGCTCCTTCACGATCGCGTACTCGGCCGGCGCGCTGAGCGTGAGCACGATCTTCGAGATCCCCTGCACGTTCGCAACGGAGACCTGCACGCCGATGGCGTCGCGCAGTTGCGGCCGCACGGCCAGCACGCGCGAGGCGGGATCCCACGTCACGTCGAGGGCCGAGGTCTTCGACAGCAGTCCCTGGAAGAACTGCCAGGGCACGTACGGCTTGCCTTCGACGACGATCGGTGGCACCGGCATCTCGATGAGGTCGTCGCGGATCACGCCGTAGCGCGAGTCGGGACCGAAGGCCGCCACGTTCGTGCCGAGCGTGACCTTCGTGCCGTTTGCGTCCGCCGCGACGCTGCCGCCGAGGGCCGTTGCGACCTGGTCGGCGGCGACGTAGGTCTGCCCTGACTGTTCGATGTACGTGAAGGGGTGATCGCCGGTCGCCGTGCGCAGAGTTCCCTGTCCGGACACACTGCCGGACACCTGTGCGAAGACGAGCGAGGCGAGGGTGAGGAGAGCGAGCGCACCGAGGGCTGGGAGACGTTTCATGGCGACGGCGCCGCGATTATGCCACGTGGTACGCTCACGGCCATGATGCGCCGGCTCCTCGCACTCGCCCTCCTCACGCTCGCGGCCTGCGGCGGCGAACAAGAGAAGGCAGGATTCGCCATCAGCCGCGAGCCGGTCAGCGTCCGCGGCTGGATCCTCGACGTCAAAGGCGCGCGGCGCGGCGAGAGCATGGAAATCGAGGTCGCGCGCCGGCAGCAGTTGTTCGTGGCCACGTCGGTCTGGGTGGAGAACGTGGAGCACGCGTCCGGCGGCATCTCCGAGAACGGAGCCTTCGTCGTCCTCGACGTCCCTCCCGGCAACGCCGTCCTCGGCTTCAACGCGCCCGGCGCCGAGACGGCGAAGATCGTCATGGAAGGCGTCCCCGGGTTCGCGGACGTGATCATCCCGGACGTCATCCTCGAGAACGGCGGCGCGAAAGTGTTCGACCCGTCGAAGATCCTGATCCGCCTCCCCTCGGGCTCGGTCACGAAGCCGACGCGGACCAACCGCACCGCGAAGATCATGGGCTACACCGTGCCGGTCGTGGAGACGCCGATCTCGCAGATGGGCGATCGCCGCGAATACCTGACGCTGCCCGGCTACCGCCCCGTGGCCACGTTCAAGTAGCGCTCCGCTCGGTTGCGCCGCGCTCCTGAGCTACGTCGTAATCAGCTCGCAGAACTTCTTCAGGTCGATGTTCCCGCCCGAGACTACGGCCACCACCGGACCGTCGCTTTCCTTGAGTGCGGCGGCCACGCTCAACGCGCCCGCTCCTTCCGCGATCACGCGTGACTTCGACGCGACGAGCTTCATCGCCGCGCGGACCTCGTCCAGCGTCACGACCACGGAGCCGTCGACGGTGTCCTTCAGGCGCTCCCACATGCGCGGGAAGATGCTCTTGCCGCCGGCGCCGTCGACGAACGACGCCTGCCACTGGTCGAACACCACCGGCGCGCCGGCCGCAAACGACGCGGCGCCGGGTGCCGCCGTCTCCGGTTCCGCACCGAGGATGCGGACGTGCGGTGCGAGCGCGCGCATGGCCGCGCCGATGCCGCCGACGAGGCCTCCGCCGCCGATCGCCGCGATGATCGTCTTCACGTTCGGCAGGTCCTCCAGGATTTCGAGTCCGGCGGTGGCGTTGCCGGCGATGAAGTCGTGGTCGTCGAACGGATGCACGAACGTTCCCTCGATCCCGGGGAAGGCGCGGTCGTCCATGGCTTGCCAGCACTCCGGGAACGGCGCCTTGACCAGCGTCGCGCCGAGGTCGCGCATGCGCTCGATCTTCGTTTCGGGGGCCGTGTCGATGACCAGCACGGTGCACGGCACGCCGGCTTCGCGGGCCGCGTAGGCGACGCCCTGTCCGGCATTGCCGGCGCTGATCGTCCAGACGCCGCGGCTCCGCTCCTCCGGCGAAAGCAGCGCGACGGCGTTGGCGGCGCCGCGCAGCTTGAAGGCGTTGATCGGCTGCAGGTTCTCGAGCTTGAGCCAGATCTCCGGCGCGCCCGCGATCCCGTGCAGCAGGCGCACGAGCGGCGTGCGCGTGATCACGCCGCGGATGCGCTCCTGCGCGGCACGAATATCGTCGATGGCGATGGGACGGACGGGCGGTGGCGCGGCGGTCGGCATAGGCGCGGATTGTATCGAGTCGGGCATGTTTCGTGCGCCGCACCAGGACGCTATGGAACACGCACGAATCACACACGCAGAGAAGAACGTCAACGACCCCGAGCGCTGGATCTCGGTCGTCTTCGGGAGCGCCGTCGCGGCGTACGGCCTGAAGATGCGCTCGCTGCCCGGCATCGTGCTGGCAGCCGTCGGCGGCTCGCTGGTCTGGCGCGGCGCAACCGGCCGCTGCCCGGTCTACGGCTCGCTCGGCATCTCGTCGGCGGAAGATGACGGCCGCCAGGTCAGCGTTCCGTACGGCCACGGCGTCCGCGTCGAGAAAGCCGTGACCATCAACGCCACGCCCGAGCGCATCTACAGCTTCTGGCGGAACTTCGAGAACCTCCCGAAATTCATGCACAACCTCGAGTCCGTCGAAGTCAAAGACGGCGGACGCTCGCATTGGGTCGCCCGCGGCCCGGCCGGTACGAAGGTGGACTGGGAAGCGGAGATCATCAACGAGATCCCCAATGAGCTGATCGGCTGGCGCTCCATCGAAGGCAGCCGCGTCGACAACGCCGGCTCCGTGCACTTCACCGCCGTCCCCGGCGGCCGCGGCACCGAAGTGAAGGTGGTCCTCCGCTACGACCCCCCGGCCGGCGTCCTCGGCGCCGCGGTCTCGAAGATCCTCGGTGAGGACCCGGCGGCCAACGTGCAGGAAGACCTCCGCCGCCTGAAGATGCTCATCGAGACCGGTGAGCTCGCCACCATCGACGGACAGTCGTCGGGAAGGAAGTAGCAATGAAGGCAGTGTGCTGGTGGGGCAAGGGGGAAGTGCGTGTCGTCGAGGTTCCCGATCCGAAGATTCTCAATCCGCACGACGCGATCGTGCGCGTTTCGCTGACCGCCATCTGCGGCTCCGATCTCCATCTCTACGATGGCTACGTCCCGACGATGATGCGCGGCGACGTCCTCGGTCATGAGTTCATGGGCGAAGTCGTCGAGCTCGGCTCCGAGGTCAAGAACCTGCGTCTCGGCGACCGGGTCATCGTGCCCTTCCCGATCGCGTGCGGCCGCTGCTGGTTCTGCCAGAACGAGCTCACGTCGTGCTGCGACAACACCAACCCGAACGCATGGATGATCGAGGCCCTGACCGGCTTCGCCACCGCCGGCATCTACGGCTACTCGCACATGTACGGCGGCTACGCGGGCGGACAGGCGCAGTACGTGCGCGTACCGTTCGCCGACGTCAATCCGCTGAAGATCCCGGCCGGCGTGCCCGACGAGAAGGTGCTGTTCCTCACCGACGTCTTCCCCACCGGCTACCAGGCCGCCGAGCAGTGCGACATCAAGCGCGGCGACGTCGTGGCGGTCTGGGGCTGCGGCCCGGTCGGCCTCTTCGCCATCGCCTCGGCCTGGATGCTCGGCGCGGAGCGCGTCATCGCCATCGACCGCTTCCCGGAGCGTTTGCGTCTGGCGCAGTCGATCAAGAACACGGAGATCCTCAATTACTCCGAGGAGGAAGTGTTCGACGAGCTGAAAGACCTGACCGGCGGACGCGGCCCCGACCACTGCATCGACGCGGTGGGGATGGAAGCGCACGGCATGTACGTCGACGCGGTCCTCGATCGGGTGAAGCAGGCCATGAAGCTGCAGTTCGACCGCGCCCACGTACTACGCCAGGCCATCCACTCCTGCCGCAAAGGCGGGACGGTGTCGATCCCCGGCGTCTACGCAGGCTTCATCGACAAGTTCCCGTTCGGCACCGCGTTCGGCAAGGGGCTGACGCTGAAGATGGGACAGACCCACGTGCACAAATACGCGCCGCAACTGCTCGACCGCATCCAGCGCGGCGAGATCGACCCGTCGTTCGTGATCACGCACCGCACCACGCTCGAAGAAGCGCCGGCGATGTACCGCACCTTCCGCGACAAGCAGGACGACTGCATCAAGGTCGTGATGCGGCCGCAGTAGCTGTGCTTTTGCTCGGCGTGAATGAGCCGGGACACCACTGACGAACAGGCCTCGCTTTCGCACGCCTCGCTCTCCGATGCGTACAACCTTCAAAGTCGCCGCCGCGACAGCGGCCTTCGCCGTCGTCCACAGCGCCCTCGCCAGCGCACCGCGAAAGGCGTCGCCGCCGCTCATGTGCCGCGGGGCGACAAGTGGTACCGGCTGTTCTTCAACGCACAGTCGCTGGCGACCTTCGGCGGACTGGCCTGGTACATCGCCCGGCAGCCTTCGCGCACGATCTATCGGGCCCGTGGCTCCGCCGCCACGCTGCTGCGCGCAGGACAAGCAGCGGGGATCGCGTACGCCGTAGCGGCGGCGTCTGCGACCGGAATTTCGACGCTGGCCGGGCTCGATGAGCTCGTCGTTCCAGCCGCACAGGGACCCGAAGCGGACCACGCCGGAGAGCTCCACGTGCGCGGACCGTTTCGCCTGACGCGGCACCCGCTGAACCTGGCGCCTCTCCCTTCATTCTGGCTGACGCCTCACATGACGACGCGCCGGCTCGCGTTCAACGTCATTGCGACGCTATATCTCGTCCTCGGCTCGGTACACGAGGAAGTGCGCCTGCGCAGCCAGTATGGTGAAGCGTACGAGCGGTACCGCCGCAGCGGCGTTCCCTTCTATCTGCCATTCCCACGTCAGTAAGCGGCGCGAGCCGTTCAGGAGGAGCCGGGCGCAAAACGCATGGTTCAAACGTGAACTGAACCCGCATTTCTCACAGCCCTTGCATCCAGCTTTGCGCAACGTCGTGCCGCCCAACTCCGCGTTGATGCTAAGCTGGCTCCTCGCTCCGCTCGGAGCTAAAAAGCAAACACAGAAACATATGCGTCTCATCACCCGCTCCGATTTCGACGGCCTCGCCTGCGCGGTGCTCCTGCGTGAGGTCGAAGAAATCCACGCCATCGAATTCGTCCATCCCAAGGATGTTCAGGACGGAAAAGTCCACGCGGGACGCAACGACATCCTCACCAACTTGCCGTACGTTCAGGGCGTCGGACTCTGGTTCGACCACCACTCCAGCGAGATCGTGCGCAACGAAGACACGGTGTCGTTCCGCGGCCGTTTCGAGGTCGCGCCGTCCGCGGCTCGCGTCATCTACACGCATTACGGCGCGGACAAGCTGCGCAAGTACGACTCGCTGCTCGAGGTCGTCGATCGCGTCGACTCCGCGCAACTCTCGATGGAGGACGTCACCAATCCGAAGGGGTGGATGCTGCTGTCGTACGTGATGGACCCCCGCACCGGCCTCGCCTATCACCACGGCTATCGCATTTCGAACCGCGAGCTGATGCTGAAGATGATCGACCTGATCGCGCAGTATCCCGACGATCCGGACGCGGTCATCACCGACCCCGACATCCAGGAGCGCATCGACCGCTACTACGCGCAGGAGGAGGAGTTCGCGCGCGTGATGCGCGAGCACTCGCGCGTCGACGGCAACGTCATCATCACCGACCTGCGCGGCCTCGGCGAGCCGCCCGCCGGCAATCGCTTCCTCATCTACACGATGTTCCCGGAAGCCAACATCCAGCTGCGCATCTTCGACGGCCGCAAAGGCGAATTCGTGGTCGCGGCCCTCGGCCACAGCATCTTCAACCGCACCTCGCGCACCGACGTCGGCACGCTGATGCAGCACTACGGCGGCGGCGGCCACCGCGGCGCCGGCACCTGCCAACTCCCCCTCGCGGAAGCGGAAGCAAAGATCGCGGAAGTCCTCGCCCAGGTGAAGCAGGACGGCTAGCCGGCGTCCCGGCGTCACGAGCAGCCATATGGAGTGCGGCGCCCTATGGAGGGTGTCTCAAAACCCGATTGCGTCACTCCGTAGGTGAGGAGCGTGCGAGCGGATGAGTCGACAGATACGGGCGGATTACGCGACACAGTTTCTGTTCCCGCGGTCGTTGGAGGAGTGGGTCAAGCCGGACGATCCGG
>DASVSV010000210.1:0-10168 GCA_036387915.1 Thermoanaerobaculia bacterium | reverse complement strand
GGCCTTAGCCGCCGCTTTCGTATTCGGGTGATTTCTGCCGTGACGGACCCGAATACGAAAGCGGCGGCTAAGGCCGCACGCACTCCATAGGAGCACCGTAGTATTCTCGCCGGCGATGCCCTCCTTCATCGCCTTCCTGCGCGGCGTCAACGTCGGCGGCAACAAGAAGCTGCCGTCGAAGGAACTCAAGGCCGCGTGCGAGGCGGCGGGACTGGAGAACGTCCGCACCTATCTCGCCAGCGGCAACGTCGTCTTCCGCGCCCGTGCCGCGAACGCGAAGCGCATCGAGGAGGCGATCCTCGAGCACACCGGCGTCGAGACGCGTGTCGTGCTGCGCACCGCGGCCGAATTGAAACAGGTCATCGACGCCACTCCCTTCACAGACGGCGCGGAGCGCAATCCGAGCCGCCTCCTCGTGACGTTCCTCGACGGTCCATTGTCGAAAGAGGCAAAGGCCTTTCTCGAGTCGCTCGTCAACGGCGAGGAGCTGCACTTCGGCAAACGCGAGCTGTACGTCTATTACGGGGCCGGCGTCAACGACTCGAAGCTCGCCAACTCGATGACAGAGAAGAAGCTCGGCGTCGTCCCCACGGCGCGCAACTGGAACACCGTCAAAGCGCTCCTGAAGATGGCCGAAGAATGAGCGTCCTCGGCCTGGAGCACGTCAACATCGCCGGGCCGCGTACGCGTTCTTCCGCGTAATGAACATGTGCCGCTCCGGCGCGTCGAGTGGCATCCAACCGAACCGTGCGTAGAGCGAATGCGCGTCGCGCGTGACGAGGTGCCAGCGCCGCAGCGTCTGCAACTCCGGATGCGCCATCACCGCGGCCATGATGTCTTTCGCGATGCCTCGTCGGCGATGCGATTCGACGACGAACACGTCGGCGAGATAGCCGAACGTCGCGTAGTCGGTGATGACGCGCGCGAAGCCGACCTGCGTCCTGCCGTCAAACGCGCCGAAGCAGAGCGAGTTCGCAATCGACCGCTCCACGACCTCAAGCGGAATCCCCGCCGCCCAGTACGACTCCTCGGACAAGTAGCGGTGAATCGTATCGACATCCATGCGCGCGCGGTCGCTGGTGATCTCGATCGTCAAACGACCGGCTCCTGCAGCCGCGCCTCGCCGATGCCGGCGATGACGTGCAGCGCCGTTTCCATCTCCGCGACCGAGGTTGGGGAGCCGATGCTGATGCGCACGGCGCGGGGGATGTCGTCGCCGACGGCGAACGACGACGCGCTGGCGATGCGTACGCGGCGGCGGCGGGCTTCTTCGACGAAGGCGTCGGCCGTCCATTGGCGGGGGAGCTCGAGCCAGAGATGCAGCGCGCGAGGATCGCCGCCGGCGTCGGGGAGGATGCGCCGGGCGATGCGTCCGCGCAGCGCGATCTCGGCGCGTTTCTGTTCGACGATCTTCGCGGCCGTGCCGTCCTCGATCCACGTCGTGGCCATCTCGGCGACGACCGGCGACGAGAAGAGCACCGTCGCCGCGAGCGCGTTCTTCACGCGCGGCAGCAGCGCGTCGGGGGCGACGAGATAGCCGACGCGCATCGCCGCGGCGATGGCTTTGCCGAGGCCGGTGATGAAGATGGTGCGGTCGGGCGCGAACGCGGCGATCGGTGGCGGTGTTTTGTCGAGCAGGAACCCGGAGACGTCGTCCTCGACGATCGTCAGGCCGAGGCGCTCGGCCATGGCGGCCAGCTCGCGGCGGCGCTTTTCCGGCATGATCACCGCGGTGGGATTGTGCAGCGTCGGAATCGTATACAGCACCTTCGCGGACTTGTTGCCGCGCACGGCGCGCTCCAGCGCGTCGGGGACGATGCCGTAGCGGTCGAGCGGCAGCGGCTCGAGGCGCAGATGGAGCAGCGCGGCCGCAGCCTTGGCGCCGTGATAGGTGAGCGATTCGGTGAGCAGCGTGTCGCCAGGCTTGGTCGTCGCGGCGAGGGCGAGGAAGAGCGCGTGCTGCGTGCCGGCGGTGACGATGACGTTCGCAGGATCCGTTCGGCGGATGCTCTCTCCTCGACTCAGCCACGCCGCACCGGCGGCGCGATGGCGCTCCGTGCCGGCGCCGGTCGCGTAGAGGCCGTGCACGAGCATCGTGCCGGCGCGCTGGAGCATGGCCGGCGACGGCGCGGGGATGGGCACGTTGACGTTGTTCGTGGCCAGGTCGATGTCTCTGGTGAGGGTGGCGGCCTTGCGCCGGCCGGCGCGGACGAACGTGCCCCGTCCCGTCGACGACTCCACCAGCCCCCGTCTGGCCGCCTCGGCATAAGCGCGGGTGACCGTCACCGGCGTGATGCCGAGGTCGCGGGCCAGGTCGCGGTGCGTGGGAAGCTGGCTGCCGGGGATGAGCATGCCCGAGCGCACGTCGCGCTCGAGGGCGTCGGCGATCCGGCCGTAGATCGGAGCGTCCGAGTCAGGAAGTCGCGGTGACCAGATTGTCATAGTCGTGCTGTCATACTTGACGCGCAAGGAGTGTAACACTATGTTGCCGGACATGAGTCTTCTCGACCGCGCCCACCGCCACGCCGATGCTTTCCTCCAGTCGATGCCGGACCGCCACGTCGGCGCGCGGGCCACGCGCGACGAGCTCCTGGCCGCACTGCGCGTCCCGCTGACCGACGGCGGCGAAGATCCGGGTGCGGTGCTCGACGCGCTGGCGGCGCAGGGGGAGCGGGGCGCGGTGGCGTGTCCCGGCCCGCGCTACTTCGGCTTCGTCATCGGCGGCACGCTGCCCGTCGCACTGGCGGCGGACTGGCTCACCGGGACATGGGACCAGAACCCCGGCATCTACGCCACGTCACCGGTTGTCTCGGTGATCGAAGAGGTCGCGCGCGAGTGGCTGCTGGAGCTGTTCGACCTGCCCCGCCAGTCGAGCGTCGGCTTCGTCACCGGCGGCCAGATGGCCAACTTCACCTGCCTCGCCGCCGCGCGTCACGGCGTGCTGCGCCGCGCCGGCTGGAACGTGGAAGAGGACGGGCTGCACGGCGCGCCGCGCGTGAACCTCGTCACCAGCGCGGAGTCGCACGTCACCATCGACGTCTCGATGCGCTATCTCGGCTTCGGCACGCGCGCGCTGCTCCGCGTCGAGACGGACGGGCAGGGGCGCATGCGTCCCGACCGTCTCCGCCGCCTGCTCGACAATCTCAGCGGCCCGACCATCATCTGCGCGCAGGCCGGCAACGTGAACACCGGCGCCATCGACCCGCTGCGCGAGATCGCGGAGCTGGCCCGCGAGCATGGCGCGTGGCTCCACGTCGACGGCGCGTTCGGTCTCTGGGCCCGCACCAGCCGCGAGCTGCAGCACCTCGCGGACGGGATCGAGCTGTGCGACTCGTGGGGCACCGACGCGCACAAGTGGCTCAACGTGCCGCAGGACAGCGGCGTGGCCATCGTCCGCCATCCCGAGGACCATCGCGCGGCGATGACGACGTCGGCCGCATATCTCGTACAGACGCAGGGCATCGAGCGCGACGCGGTGGACTGGGTTCCGGAGTTCTCCCGCCGCGCCCGCGGCATCGCCGTCTACGCCGCCCTCCGCTCCCTCGGACGCCAGGGCGTGGCCGACCTGATCCAGCGCTGCTGCTCCCGCGCCCAACGGATGGCAGACATCCTCCGCGAAGTTCCCGGCGTGACGATCCTCAACGACGTGGTGCTGAATCAGGTCCTGGTCCGCTTCGGCGACGACGACGGCCTGACCCGCCGCGTCATCGCCGGCGTGCAGCAGGAAGGCACCTGCTGGCTCGGCGGCACGACCTGGCAGGAGAAGGCGGCCATGCGCATCTCGGTCTCGAACTGGTCGACGACAGAGCAGGACGCGGAGCGCAGCGCGAAGGCGATCGCGGGGGTGTGGCGGAGCGTCGGGGTCGAGATGGTGAAAGGGTGAAAGGTAAACGGTAAAAGGTAAAAGTGGCTGCGCTGAGGCACGATCAGCGCGCACTGGGCGGAGCCACTTTTACCTTTTTACTTTTACCCTTCGCCTCATCCCAACACGCGCGTGATCTCGCTCACCGCGTCCTCGCGGCCGACCACCGTCAGGTGCGCGCCGAAGTTGCGGCGGACGGCGTCGCGGTCGTTGCTGGTCATGAAGATGACGTTCTGGAGCTCGTCGCCGACTTCCTCGCGGAGGTAGGCCAGGACGCCGTAGCCGCTGTGGTGGGGGACGTCGGCGTCGATGACGATGGCGGCGTAGTCGGTGGTCTCGAGCTTCTCGATTGCGTCCCAGCCATCGGTCGCGCAGTCGCAATTGAACTGCTCCTCGATCGTGCGGCAAAACTCGGCGTTGTTCTCGACGATCAGGATCTTCTCTTCTCTGCGCATGTTGTCCTCACTCTAGGGGCCGTCCGGCAGTGCAGCAAGCGCGGCCATATGCTACCTGCTGCCCTTCCTTATGAAAATTCGATACCTGCTTCGATGTTGCTGGTGATTAGTCGCTGGTTGCTGGTGCCGTGCGGACGCTCGTCACTCGTGTCGCGAGCGCCGAGGCACTAGTAACCAGCAACCAGGAACCAGCAACTACCGCAGGACCTTCGACACCCGCGCAAGCAGAATCGAGTTCTTGACCGGCTTGCGGATGAAATCGGCGGCGCCGATGGCGAAGGCGCGGACCTCGGGCTCTTCGCCGGGGAGGCCGGAGATGAAGATCGTCGGCACCTCGATGCCCTTCTCGCGGAGAGCCTCGAGCACCTTGTGGCCGTCGATGAAGGGGAGGTCGACGTCGAGCAGCAAAAGGTCGACGTGCTCGCGGCCGAGCATCATCAGCGCTTCCGCGCCGTCCTTGGCCAGGATCACGTTATAGCCGGCGCTCTTGAGCACCGCGTTGGCGAGCTCGCGGTTGAGGACGTTGTCTTCGACCACGAGCACCGTCTTGCGCACGTCGCGGTCGGCCGGCTGCGGCACGCTGCGTTTTTTGCGCAGCTCGAGGATCTCCTGCTGCAGCGCGCGGGTCTCCGCGTCCGGCTCGACGTCGAGCTCGCGGCGGAGGAGCTTCGTGCAACTGTCGTACTGCTGCAGCGCGTTGAGCAGGTCGCCGCTCTGCTGGTAGAGGCGCATCAGCGTGCGGTGCATCGACTCCTGCAGCGGGTCGATCCGCAGCGACTGCTGCGCGATGGCGATCGCCTCGTCCGTCGAGCCGCTGCGCGTGAGCTGTTCGACGAGGTGTACGTGCGCGCGCAGCGCCATGCGGTGCAGGCGATCGCGCTCGGCGAGGACCCACTGGTCGAACTTCTCTTCGTCGATCTGAAAGCCGTCGAGAAAGTCTCCGGTGTACAACCGCGTCGCCGGATCCAGCGCCTCGGCCGTCCCGGTCGCGACGAGCGACTCGAACTCGACCACGTCGCAGTAGACCAGCGAGGCGTCGAGCGAAAGGAAGTCGCCCTCCTCCACCAGGATCTTCTGCGGCGACACAGCGGCAAGCTCACGGCGCATCGTGGAGAGCGTCTGGCGCAGGCTCTGGCGCGCCTGTTCGGGGGCCGTGCTGCTCCAGAGCAGTCCGGCCATCTTGTCGCGCGAGACCAGTTGCCCCGGCTTCACGGCCAGATAGGCGAGCATCGCCTGCGACTTGCGAGCGGAGATCGTGACGAGAGAGCCCGACTCGGTACGAAGACGAAAGTCTCCGAGGAGCTCGAGATGAAGAAGCGGCATCAGTTGCGCGGGATTATAGCGGGCGGCGGGTTCGTGTCATCGGGTGTTGCGATTTGTCATCCCGAGCGTGAGTCGAGAGACCTGGGCGGGCGGGGGCGCGCTGCGCGTTCACTGCACGTGAAGCCGCGCCGCCCATCCGCAGGTTTGTCATCCCGAGCGTGAGTCGAGGGACCTGGGGGCGCGGGGGCGCGCTACGCGTCCACTGCACGTGAAGCGCGCCGCCCATCCCCCGGGTCCCTCGACTCACGCTCGGGATGACAGTAACGCTGGACGTTCGCCACTCGTCGCGTGTGCGTCCAGAGTGCGCCAAAGATCCCGCGTCTACGCGCGGGATAAAGTGACGGAAAGGCGCTATCCCGCGGCGGCCATGCGCGCTTCCGGGCCGAGGAAGGTGCGGAGCTCGGGGAGGCGCAGCTCGACGTCGGCTTCGCCGATCTCGATGATCCGGCGGGTGTACTCCGGCTGGAACATGAGCAGCGAGATGAAGTCGGGAGACTCGGTCTCCTTTGCGCCGAGGGCGCGGACGAGGAGCTTCAGCTTGCGGGGGAGGTAGCGTTCGTATTCGCCGGCGAGCTTGCCCAGGTCGACGGAAGGGCGCAGCACGAGCAGGTCGATCGGCTTGAGGCCGTCGCGCTCGTGCGGGGCCATCTTGCGCAGCAGCTCGTTCATCCGCTCCATGCGGGCCACGTCCTCGTCCAGGACGTCGAGGAAGACGGCGTTGACGAGCTGCCCAAGGATCTGTGCGGCGGGCGGATAGCCGCTGACGACCGGCGTCGACTCTTCGTCAGCGGTGCGCTGGTAGCCGGTGGACATGGCGATGATGCGGCTCGCGCCGAGGTGGACGGCGGGGGAGAGCGGTGCGGCCAGACGGATGCCGCCGTCGCCGTGCCACACGCCGTTGATGCGCACCGCGGGAAAGACGAAGGGCAACGCGGCCGACGCGAGCACGTGCTCGACGGTGAACCGGGTCAGGGCCACGCGGCGGTTCGGACCTTCGTAGACGTCGAAGTGGCGGCCCTGCACCCAGCGCACGGTCTGGCCGGTGGAGTAATCGAGCGTCATCAGCGCCAGCGCCTTCAGGTCGCCGCTGCGCAGGTTCTCCTCGATGCCGGGGATGGGCTGATCGGGGGCCACGTGCAGCACGCGGCTGAGCAGGTTCTTGAGCGGCGTCGTGTCGACGATGCCGTGCGGCTGCGACTGCGCCCAGCGGATCTTCTTCGGCGAGATCGAGGCGATGGCCGACCGGAACGGCATCATCACCTTCCAGTCGAACTGGTAGATCGACTCGCAATTCAGCTCGCACCACATGTTGGCGAGCTGCGCGGCCTTTTCGGTGAGCGTCCCGCGACAGGCGGCCAGGTACGCCGCGTTGATCGCTCCGGCCGAGACGCCGACGATCACCTGGAACTTCAGGTGCGGGAAATGACGGGCGATGCCCTTCAGCAATCCGACCTGGTAAGCCGCACGCGCACCGCCGCCGGTGAGCATTACGGCCAGATCGGAGTTTGCGTCAGACGCAACACTCATCGGCTCGAAGGCGGCAGGCAACGTCATACTGCTGAGCATCCATTGCGAAGGATTTGCCAGTCCTGCAAACGTGATCCGGGTCACACTGCACAAAACCGTGGCAACCCGCATGCTGGCAATCGAAAAGTGATGACCGAAAAGCGCATCGCCGTGATCGGCGGCGGGATCAACGGCGCCGGCTCGGCGTGGGAGCTGGCCCGGCGCGGCTATGAGGTCGTGCTCTACGAAAAGGGCCTCTGCGGGGCCCAAACGTCCTCCGCGACCACGAAAATGATCCACGGCGGTCTCCGTTACCTCGAGCGGATGCACGTCGCGCTGGTGCGCGAGTCGCTGCGCGAGCGGGCCTGGCTCCTGGAACATGCGGGCGAGCTGGTAAAGCCGCTGGAGATCATGCTCCCCATTTACGCGGACAGCCCCCGCTCCCGCGCCACCATCAAGGTCGGGCTGATCCTTTACGACCGGCTTGCACGAGACGCAAATATTTCCGCGCACCGCTCTCTGCCGGTGCATGAGTTGCTGGCGCGCGCTCCGCTGCGCGAGGAGGGGCTGCGCGGCGGTTTCTCGTACTGGGACGCGCAGGTCGACGACTATGCCCTGGTCCGCAGCGTCGTGGCCTCGGCCGTCCGCGACGGGGCCACGGTGCGCGAGCAGACCCGCGTCGACGCACTGCGGCGCGACGGCGAGCACTGGATCGTGCGCACCGCACATGGCGACGAGGCGCGTTTCGACCTGATCGTGAACGCCGCCGGTCCGTGGATGAACGAGCTGCTGCGCGCGAACGGCATCGCCGCGCCGTACGTGCTGTCGCTGGTGCGAGGGTCACACATTGTGTTGCAGGAACGTGTCAGCGACACCGGTCTGCTGCTGCAGTCCACGACCGATCGGCGCGTGTTCTTCGTCCTGCCGTGGAAGGGGACGACGCTGGTCGGGACGACCGAGGTCGTGCAGAAGGAGCCGCTCGACGGCGTGCAGGCGACGGACGAAGAGATCGATTACCTGATCCAGCGCTCCAACCGCTACTTCCGCGAGCCGCTCTCGCGCGACGGCGTGCGCTCGTCGTTCGCGGGCGTGCGTCCGCTGGTCGGCCGCGCCACGAACCCCAGCGCGATCGGCCGCGATTTCCGCGTCCTGCGCGACGGCAATGTCATCAACGTCTTCGGCGGCAAGATGACCACGTTCATGGCCCTGTCGCGCAAGGTGGCCCTGCGCGCGGACAATTACTTCGGCGAGACGCGCGAGGCGCGGGCGGCGGTGTTTGCAAGTTCATCCTGAGCGAAGCGAAGGATCATCGGAGCCCTCTCGAAGCGTTACCTGGATGACCGCTCGTGCCTCGATTTGCGAGTAGGCTCCGTTGACCCTTCGCTGCGCTCAGGGTTCAATACGGTCCCATGACGTTCATCCCCACGCTCGACACCGAAGGCAGGCACCGGCCCCGCGTCCCGCGCACGCTCGATCCCGTCGAGGTCCGCGTCCTCGGCTCGCTGATGGAGAAGCAGCTCTCGACGCCGGAGTACTACCCGCTCACGCTGAACGCGCTCTCCGCCGCCGCGAATCAGAAGTCGAATCGCGAGCCGGTCATGGAGCTCTCCGAGGGAGAGCTGACGCGCGCGCTGGACCGGCTGCAGGACGAGAAACTGGTCTGGAAGGTCCTCGGCGGACGCGCCACGCGCTACGACCACAACCTCGACCCGGTGTGGCACCTCAACCGGAAGGAGAAGGCGCTGCTGACGCTCCTCTTCCTGCGCGGACCGCAGACCGCGGGCGAGCTGCGCGGACGCAGCGACCGCCTGCAACAGTTCGACACCGTGGCCGAGGTGGAGGAGACCCTGCGCGACATGGCCGCGCACAGCGAGCCCCTCGTGCGCCAGTTGCCGCGCCGCCCGGGACAAAAGGAAGAACGCTGGGCACACACCGTCGGCGGCGCGATCGTGGAGGAGGCGGCGCCGTCGTCGTCCTCTTCCTCCGCATCGGAGCACGCGGAGACGCGCGGCGGCGAGCCGCTTTCCGCGCGCGTGCAAAGGCTCGAGGAGCAGATGGCCGCCCTCGCCCAGGAACTGCGCGAGTTGAAGGGGAAGCTCGGGGAGTAGCCGCTTTCCTCACGAGTGGGCGGCGCGCTGTTTCGGGATTGCCCAATGCAGGTCGAACTTCTTCTTGAAGTTGTCCTTGAACAGCTCCCACATCGGCACCGCGAGGTTTCCGTTGGCCCGCCCGTCGAAATGCAGGGCGAGGACGTGACCTGTCCGTGGATCAATCAGGCATGAGCCAGAATTGCCGCCGGAGGTCGAGCAGTCGTGGCCGAGGATCTTGCCTCCCGGTTTCAGCCCCGTCGATCTACCGGGCTGCAGGCGCTTCACATTAAACGTGTTCTGAAAAATCGAGAGATCGCCGGCACCTGTGTCGAAGGTGGGGAAGCCGATTGTTGCCACCTCGCGGTTTTCAATCACCCTCGGCGCTCGTGCCACGAGTTTCAACGGCGGCGGCTGCGACGCTCCCGATGGAATTTCGAGGCGCAGCATTGCCAGATCGTCCGTAGGATGGACGTCGAGCACTTGAGCAATGCGGAACCGGTTCGTCCCGGCGATCTCGTGCTCCGCGGTGAAATCAATGCGAACGCTCACGCCATCCTTGAATCGCCATCCGCTTCCGTTGTTTTCCGCGAAGTTGAGCACGACGTGCTTGTTCGTCATCACCACGCCGTCAGCGACCATGAACCCGGTGCCAAAGATCTTGAACGTTCCGTCGCGCTCGATGCGGCCGACGCTCGGCAATACCTTCTTGAGCGTCTCGCGGTCATCGGCAAGGTGCGCCCAGTCCGCGGGCGGCTCCCCGAAATCTCCGTTCTGCACGATCAGCGCGGGACGTCCGGGGTGTATGACGACTTCCTGGTGCGGCACTCCGTCAAGTTCGCTCATCCTCCATAGGAGAGCCGCGAACGGACGAACCTCCTACCCGGCGAGTGATGCGAATGAATCCATGCGTGTGGAAACGTAGGGCGTGGCTT
>DASVSV010000209.1:0-4760 GCA_036387915.1 Thermoanaerobaculia bacterium | reverse complement strand
CACCTCGTGGAGATGCACGGCGGGACGGTGCACGCCGAGAGTGCCGGCGTCGGCCGCGGCGCGACCTTCCGCGTCGAGCTGCCGCTGGCCCGCGCCGCCGACGGCCGCGACGCGGTGCAGCCGCTCGCCGGTGGCGGGCAGGACGGCATCCGCGGACGGCGCATTCTCGTCGTGGACGACGATCGTGACGCGCGCCTCGTCATCGCGGCCATGCTGAAGCGCTTCGGCGCCGACGTGTCGCCGGTGTCGTCCGTGTCCGAGGCGATGGCCCTGCTGGCCACGAACGCGTTCGATGCCATCGTCAGCGACATCGCCATGCCGGGCGAGGACGGCTATTCGCTCGTGGCGCGGGCGCGGATTCCGGCTGTGGCCGTATCGGCCATCGCCACCGGCCCCGAGGATCGGCGGCGCGCGCTCGACGCAGGGTTCGCTGACTTTCTGCGCAAGCCGCTCGAGGCCAACGAGCTGGTGGAAGCAGTCGTTCGCGCCCTGCGTTGATTGCGGCACGGGTCACGCTACTCGTTACCTTTCGCCCGCGGCGCACGTAGAGAAGAACAAGCGTAGAGAACAATAGATGGCCACCGAACCGGTCCCCGTTTCCCGCTCGCTCGACGCGATCGCGGCACTGCAGTCAAACGTCGAGCGCGTCATCCGCGGCAAGGCGGAAGTGGTGCAGTTCTGTATCGCCGCGCTGCTGGCCAAGGGACACATCCTGCTCGAGGACGTGCCGGGGGTCGGCAAGACCACGCTCGCGCACGCGCTGGCGCGGTCCCTCTCGCTCGACTTCCAGCGCATCCAGTTCACCAGCGACCTCATGCCGGCCGACATCGTCGGCGTGACGATCTACAACCAGGACCTGCAGGAGTTCGAGTTCGTCTCCGGGCCGATCTTCACCAACGTCCTGCTCGCCGACGAGATCAACCGCGCCACGCCGAAGTCGCAGTCGGCGCTGCTGGAGGCCATGAGCGAGGGGATGATCTCGATCGAGAAGCGCCGCCTGGCGCTGCCCGACCCGTTCCTGGTCATCGCCACGCAGAACCCGATCGAGCACGTCGGCACGTATCCGCTGCCGGAGTCGCAGCTCGACCGCTTCCTGATGAAGCTCACCATCGGCTATCCCAATGCGACCGACGAGAAGAAGCTGCTGCGGGCCGGCGGCGCGCAGGACGCGCTCGAGCATCTGCAGCCGGTGCTCGACGGTGACGAAGTCCGCGAGCTGCAGCAGCGCGTCGGCGACGTGCACGTCAGCGAGTCGCTGGTCGAGTATCTGATGTCGATCGTCCAGACCACCCGCACGCACCCCGAGGTCGCCCTCGGCGTCTCGACGCGCGGCGCGCTGACGTATTTCAAAGTCTGCCAGTCGCTGGCCATGGTCAACGGCCGCGACTTCGTCATCCCCGAGGACATCAAGCGCCTCGCCGAGCCGGTGCTCTCGCATCGCATCGTCATGAAAGACCGCCGCCTCCAGCGCGGCGACACGGCGCCGGAAGCGCGATTCATTGCGCGGCTGGTGAACGAGATCGCAATACCCAGGTAGGAGAAAGGTAAAGGGTAAAAGGTAAAAGTGGCTTCGCCGGCCTTTCGCCTTTTACCTTTTACCTTTTACCTTTCACCTTTTCTCACGATCCAAATGCCTGACTTCGAATTCACTGGCTACGTCCGATTCACCGCCATCGGCACGACCTACCTGATCACCACGATCATCCTGGCCATTGCGGCGGTGAACACCGGCAACAACGCGCTCTACATCGGCGTGGCGTTGATGCTCGGGTCGCTGCTGTTGTCGGGGATTGCGTCGAAGGGCGGGCTCAAACACCTGCACGCGGAGATCGCCGGCATCGACGAAGTCTGGGCCGGCCGCCCCGCGCGCGGCACGTTGCGCGTGCGCAACCACTCGCGCATCTGGAACGTGCGCGACGTCGTGCTGACCTCCGACACGTTCGCGGAGCCGGTGCTGATTCCGGTGCTGCCGCGGCGGCGCACCGTCACGGTCGACGCGTCGTTCCTCTTCACCAGGCGCGGACTCGCGCACGTCAGCACCGTCGATTCGTACACGCGCTATCCCTTCGGCTTCTTTCTGAAGAAACGCCGCCTGCGCGTGACGAGCGAGGTCGTCGTCTATCCGGCCATCCTCGCGAACGACGGTGCGGCGGATCAGTTCCGCCCCATGGCAGGGGATCAGGCCCGCGTCAATCGTCCCGGTCCCGGCAGCGACCTGCATTCGTTCCGCGACTTCGTGCGCGGTGACTCACTCCGCCAGGTGCACTGGAAAAAGTCCGCGAGCCTCGGCCGCTGGATCATGAAGCAGACCGAAGCCGAGTCCTCGAGCTCCGTGCACGTGGTCGTCGATCCGTACATGCCGAAGGGCGCGACCGAGGACGAGCTGGAGCAGATGATCGCCGCCGCGGCGACGTTCATCTACTACGCCGCGCAGAGCGATCTCGACGTCACGCTGTCGCTGCCGCGGGCCACGCTCCGCGCCCGCCGGCACGAGCCGGCCGCGCCGCTTTTCCGCGCGCTGGCGCTGCTCGAGCCCACGTACGAGCCGGTGCATCAGATCGTCGACCGGAGCACCGTGCTGTTCCGGATCCCGGGAGGCCGCCGTGAAGTGGCGTAACGGAGCGCCGCCCGCGGACCGCCCGGCCAGCGGCCGGCGCTCCCACTTTCGCGAGCTGGAAACGCTCCTGCTGGCGATGTTCGCCGCCGTCCCGCTCTACTTCACTTTCGCCATCTCCCTGCCGGCGCTGGTGGTCTTTCACGTCTTCATGGGGGCGATGGCCATCCGCGTCGCGCTCGGCAAGAGTCCGGAGCTGATCCCCGCGCGGGTCATGCGCTGGCTGGCCATCGCCTACGTGCCGTTCTACATCGCCGACGCGGCGGTGCTGTCGCGCAGCGCCATCGCCGCGTCGACGCACCTCGTGCTCTTCATCGCCGCGTACCAGCCCATCGAGGGCGCGCACCGCAGCAACCAGGCGCAGCGCATCCTCACCGCGGCGCTGATCTTCATCGCCAGCCTGGCCACGTCGACCCACCTCTCCATCGTCCTGTTCGTGATCGTGTTCGCGTTCTTCATGTTCCGGCAGCTCATGTACGTGAGCCACGTCGAGACGGCGCGCATGCTCGGCAGGGACTACGGCGAGCCGGCGTCATCGCGTGCGGCCGGCTTCTATCTCGCCGGCGCGATGGTCATCGGCGCGATGCTCTTCCCGCTGCTGCCGCGCCTCCGGAATCCGCTCGTGCGCGGGTTCACCGGACCGCTGGCCGGCGCGTCGACGGCACTGACCGAGTCGATCGACTTCAGCCAGACCCGCTCCACGACCGGCGACGCCACCGTACTGGCGCGCGTCTGGATGGACCCGGGCACGCGCGGCCTCTTCGCGCCGGTGCGGCTGCGCGGCACGATCTACGACCGCTTCGAAGGCGGCGAGTGGCGCCAGTCGCCGCGCGGCCTGCGCGCCCTGCCGTCGCGCGGCGGAAACTTCGCCGTGGCCCGCTCCGGCGGCACCGAGCGCAGCGCCGTCGTGCAGATGCGCGCCCAACGCGGCAAGCTCTTCCTCCCGTCCGGCACCTACGCGGTGGCCGGCGTCAACACGCTCTACGAAGGTCCGGCGCGCGAGACGTACTTTACGTACGACGACGGCTCGCTCGAGATCGCGGTGCGGATGTCCATGGCGCCGGAGCCCTTCCGCATCACGCGCATGCCCATGAGCGGCTACCCGATCTCGCCGGCCGTCGAGACGATGGCCCGCACCATCGTTGGCAACGAGCAGGACCCGGCCCGCAAGGCGGCGCTCGTCGAGCGCTACATGGTCCGCAACTTCCGCTACGTCCCGAACACCGACACCGCCGAGCCGATCCCGCTGGAGCGCTTCCTCCTCGTCGACCGCTCCGGCCACTGCGAGTACTTTGCCGCCGGCATGGTCGCGCTGCTGAACGCGGTCGACGTCCCCGCGCGCATCGCCGGCGGCTTCTACGCCGGCCAGTTCAATCCGCTGACGGCCTACTACGTCATCCGCCGCGAGGACGCCCACGCCTGGACCGAAGTCTGGGACGGCCGCCGCTGGCTGACCTTCGACTCCACCCCGCCGTCGCTGCGCCCCGGCGCGGTCTCGACGAATCCGGTGCGGATGTACCTGGCCGCCCTCAGCGACTCGGCCACGTTCTTCTGGGACCGCTACGTCCTCACCTTCGGCCTCGGCGACCAGATCGCCCTCTTCGAAGACGCCATGACCTGGGCCGGCACTACCATCGCCACCCTCCGCGACCAGCTCCGCACCGACATGCGCGGCCTCCTCTCCACCGACCTCGGCCTGATCGCTGTCCTCTTCGTCGCCGCCGCCCTCCTCATCCTCCTCCTCCAACGCCGCCGCCCCCGCCCCTTCGACCTCCTCGCCGAATACCTCGCCGCCCAAGGCATCGAAGTCGGCCCCGCCACGACCATGGAAGAAGCCCTCCACGCCCTCCGCCGCCACCACCCCGACGCCGCCCTCGAGCTCGAGCCGCTGATCGCGCTATACGAGGAGGAAACGTTCTCCGCGTCGCGGGATCCGGAGAAGATGCGCGATCTGAAGCGGAGACTGGCCGAGTTGAAGACGTAGCTATGGAGTGCGGCGGCCTTAGGAGGGTGTCTCAAAACCCGATTGCGTCACTCCGTAGGTGAGGAGCGTGCGAGCGGATGAGTCGACAGATACGGGCGGATTACGCGACACAGTTTCTGTTCCCGCGGTCGTTGGAGGAGTGGGTCAAGCCGGACGATCCGG